>CAJYIL010000453.1 GCA_913774795.1 Pseudobdellovibrionaceae bacterium | reverse complement strand
TTGTTCGGGCGCCGGCGCGAGATAGCAGCCCGGATAAGCGGAGGCGAACCATTGTCGAGTCAACACGGGCCGCAACCGACGTCGAAATGCGCGGGCCGGCCATGCGCGGGCCCAGAGAACGGCGAAGCCCGCTAAGCCCATGATGAAAGAAAAGACGATCACTTTCGATGAGCTGCCGATGATGCCTGAGACAAATAGCAGAACGGCGAGAAACCAAAGGAGAGAGGCGACGAAGAGAAACGCTTTGCGATCATGCATAATCTTGAGTCGCTCTTTTTCGAGCGGCTCGAGCACTGATCTAAATCGTTCAATGGCTTCGGCGGTCAAAGAAACGTCAGCCGAGTTTTTTAAAGAAAGTCGCCATGCGAGCGGCGGCTTCGGTCGCTTTCTCTTTCGAGAGCGCGTATGACAACCGGAAATAGCCATCGAGACCGAATTCAGAGCCCGGAACAGCCGCGACCATTTGATCCATCAGCAACGCTTCAGAGAGATCGTCGGAGGTCTTCATGACTTTGCCGTTCAGTGATTTACCCAGGTAGGCCGAGATGTCGATCCAAAGGTAAAACGCGCCCTCTGGTTTCGCCGCGATCACGCCCGGAATTTTTTCGACCTCACGCGCGATCGAGGCCGCACGATCCTTGAGCGACTCCACCGTGCGCGCGACATCGGGATCGCAGCTGCGGATCGCTTCGATCGCCGCATACTGCGCCATCGAGTTCGGGCACGACACACTCTGCGATTGGTAAGCCGACATGGCGTTGATCACTTCTTTCGGGCCGAGAGCCCAACCCAAACGCCATCCCGTCATCGCATAAGACTTCGAAGCGCCATTCAAGCAAATCACGCGATCACGGAGATCAGGAGCGGCCTGCAACAAGTGCGGCGCCAACCGATGTTCGAAGCAAAGGCGATTGTAAATGTCGTCGCTGATCACGGCGACGCCCGGTGCTGCGCGAAGCACCTCCGCCAACGCTTTTAAATCTGCCATCGAATAGATTTTGCCGGTCGGGTTCGAAGGCGAATTCATCAAGATGGCTTTTGTGCGGGGGCCGATGGCCTTCTTAAGCATCTCAGGGGTGAGCTTGAAATCGGATGTTTTATCGCAGACGACGATCTTCGGAATGCCGCCAGCCAATTCAACCATCGTCGTGTAAGACGCCCAAAACGGAGCGATTAAGAGAACCTCATCGCCAGGATTCAGAAGCGTTTGTAAAGCCGAGAAGAGAACGAATTTCGCGCCCGATGAAACGGTCACTTGCGCCGCTTCGAATGCCAGGCCGAGATCAGACGACGCTTGCTCGGCGATCGCTTTGCGCAATTCAGGGATACCTGGCGCCGGCGTGTACTTCGTCTTACCTTCGCGGATGGAAGCCACGGCCGCGTCTTTGATTTTATCGTAAGGTGTCCAGTCAGGCTCACCGATCGAGAGTGAGATCACGTCGTGACCGGCGGCTTTCAGCTCGCCCGCTCGGGCTGCGAGCATCAAGATCGGAGAAGGCTTCATCAACGACACGCGTTCGGCCAATTTAATCACGAGACTTCCCTTTTTTCTGAGGCGTCGAGAGGGGCGCCTGACGCGCACGTAATTCACGCAAGTGATCGGCAAATTTTGTTTTCAAAGCTTTTGCGACATTCGGAGGAACAAGATCTTTCACGGTCCCGCCATTCAGCGCGACTTCTTTCACCGTGTTACTAGACACGTAATAAAACTCAGGGCTAGCGAAGACAATCATTGTTTCAATATTCGGCGAGAGCTTTTTATTCATGTTCGCCATGACGAGCTCATACTCGTAATCTGAAACGGCTCTGAGACCGCGAACGATCACTCGCGCGCCGGCTTCTTTCAAGTAATCGACCGTTAGACCCTCGTGGACCGCGACATTCACGCCTTTGAGGCCTCTTAGCGCTTCTTCGGCGAGCATTTTGCGCTCATCTGGAGTGAACAAAGACTTCTTAGAAGGGTTGCTTGAGATCAGAAGAGTGACTTCACCCAAAATCGGCTGAATACGGCGAATGATATCGATGTGACCGAGGGTCAATGGATCGAAAGACCCGGGATAGACAGCGTGCGCCACGAATTGAACTCCGAATCCGGTCGAACTTTATTCGGCGGATGAAGGACGGCGCCAGAACGAAACGCGCTTATCCCCGTAATCCCGCTCGTCGAACTTCTCTAAGTTCGGGTACGACTCGAGCACAGTCTCATGCGAAGACGACTCCGTGACAACTGTCGTTTGCGGACCTACCGCGCTGCTTGCGGCGATTTCCTGAAGAACGCTGTGGGCCATCTTCTCGGTGAATGGTGGATCCGCGATGACGAGATCGTACGGTTCGCCCTGGTAGCGCTTGAGCCACTTCAAGACATCATCTTGGTGAACCCGCACCTGATCTTCGATATCGAGAAGCTTTAAATTGTCCCGGATGATGGCGATCGATTTCTTGCTCAGCTCGACCGCGTCGACGTGAACCGCACCCCGCGAGATACACTCGCAAGCGAGATTTCCCGTTCCTGAGAAAAGATCGAGCACCCGAGCGCCATCAACCTCGCCTTGAAGTTTATTGAAGACCGACTCCTTGACCCGATCGGTCGTCGGGCGGATGTGATCGGCTTGAAAATGGACGAGGCGTCGGCCCCGAAATTTGCCCGAGATGATTCTCACGAGTCGGCCGCCTTCGGGATCGATGCGAGAAAACGCATGATTGCTTTTTCACTCTCCGCGCTGATCGATTGAAAATGTCCTTCAATCACTTGCGTGCCCGGAGATGAGTACATTTTGACCACGACGCAACTGTCGCTGATACCAATACGTAGAACCGGGAGCTCGAACGAGACCGTGAAACGCTCACCGGTCTTCATCGCGGGCGCCTGAGCCTCGACAAGAAATCCATGCGGCGTGAGTTTCAAAATCTGACCACCGATTTCGGGCGATGCGCCGAAGGCTAGCTTCGCCGCGATCGGAAACGCTTTCACTTTCACAACTTGTGATTTACCGCTGTTGGGCAAAGAGATCCTCCGCAGTTTTCACGAGCGCGAACACATCGTCGAAAGGTTTCGGGACAAACAAATCAGCGCCGAGCTGCTGAGCCGTCGTGACGTTGTGCTCGCCAGAGTAAGCCGACATCAAGATCACTCGCCCTCGCCAATTCTCAAGTTGCGGTCGAACCGCCTGGAGAAGCTCAGGGCCACTCAAGCCCGGCATTAAGACGTCGACGAGAACGATGTCTGGAGGAGTCCCGGCCTGCAGGAGTTCGCCCCAAAGCTTCAACCCCTCGCTCCCGTCAACGGCTTCGGTCACCGTGTGACCCTTCGCTTTGAACGCGCGGCCCAGCGACTTTCGCACGAGCGGTTCGTCATCGACAACGAGAATCTTCATACCGGCACCCTGACGATAAAGTGTGTTCCTTCGCGCAAAATCGAGGTCACGCTGATCGTACCCCCGAAATTTTCGACGACGCTTCGGCTCATGCTGAGACCGAGACCCGTGCCTTGGCCTTTTTCTTTTGTGGTGAAGAACGGTTCGAAAATCGAGTCGATGATGTCGGGCGGAATACCTTCGCCCGTATCGATCACGTGGATCGCCGACCAGCGTCTTCCCTCACCGTCGGTTTCGATCTCGGTTCTCACCGTGACGGTGCCGGGATCTTTCATCGCTTGGCACGCATTGTTGACCAGATTGAAAACAACCTGCTGCATCAGGTGCGGCTCGACTTTGACCTTCGGTTCGTCTTCGCTCAAAAGCATTTCGCTTCGATGTTCGCGGAGCGCGGTCTTCAACATCGGGAGCGTGCGACGGATGACTTCGTTGAGCGAGATCAGAACCTGCTTTTGGTCTGACTCCCCTTTGGAGAAGCTGAGAAGATTTTCGATGATCTTCTGTGAGCGCTCGCTGGCTTTTTCAACCTCGGAGATATCGTCTCGCAGAGTGCCCTCTTTAGGCACTTCTTCGAGGAGAACTTGCGCGAGCGAGCGAATTCCCGTCAGCGGGTTGTTGAGCTCGTGCGCGATGTTTCCTGCGAGGAGACCCACGGCCGCCATTTTTTCCGATTGAATCATGCGACCGTGAAGCTCTCGTGACGACGTGACATCGACGTAGTGATTGATCACGTTCGTCGAAATCTGATCGTCGCCCAGATGAATCGAATACGAGAGGACGTCGTAAATTCGATCGCCTCGGCGAATTTGACCTTTTTGCGGGTGGCCCGTCTCGAGCGCCTTGGCCACTG
The DNA here is from genome assembly GCA_913774795.1 of Pseudobdellovibrionaceae bacterium. Lineage (GTDB taxonomy): Bacteria > Bdellovibrionota > Bdellovibrionia > Bdellovibrionales > JAMPXM01 > CAJYOV01. The sequence goes on along the minus strand of CAJYIL010000453.1, from coordinate 5,143 downwards.
GGCAACCACGACAAATCGTTTCGCTGTTGGCGAAAACCTTGTGGCAAGCCGACTCGTAAAGACGATTTTGTTTCGAGTTATCAAACGAAAAATGCCGGTTCGAACGAACGACTCGGTAATCGATGTCGACGATTGCGATCGGATCTTTGATCCCGTCGAACGTGCCTTCCCACTGAACGCTCGTCCATTTCAAATGATACTCAAGCAAGATGCGATCGAGTGCGATCGAGAGCGGTTGGAGCCTTTCGGAAATGAACGAGAGAAACTGATCGATCTTCTCATCGGGCAACGCGTGTTCGAAAAACAATGTCGCCGGCGCTTCGTCAGACGCTTCACTTGCGACCGCGCGCCTTTTCAACGGAATCGCGAGAACTTTCACGAAGGGGCGCCCGAATTCGTTGGCCAGATACACTCGGTCTTCGTGTTCGTTGATCCGAATGCGCGGTCGCCGCGACCACATCTGCCGCGCTTCTCGCTCGACGACTTGCTTGCCCTGAAGAAACAAGATCACCGGAGTGCGATCGGCGACGACGTAAGCGAGCGCGGGCGGTCTCAGTTCGTGAAATCCTTTAAGTTCTTTGCGGATCAGATTTAAGAGTTCGTCAACCGACGTCAACGTCGAGAGATCTTTAATAAATCGAACAAGCTCGCGCACGTGCGAAAGTTTCTTCTCGGCTTCAGTCTTCGACGACTCAACGTTCGTCGTTCGCTCAGTCACGATCTGTTCGAGACCGCTCGTTAAACGCTCCAGCTGCCGGTTTTGAGAAGAGACCTCTTTCAGGAGAGACGATTGCGTCGTCTTGAGCTGATGGTGTTCGACCGCTTTTGCAATATCGACGAGAAGTTGCTCGTTATCCCAGGGCTTTGAGACGAAACGAAAAACGTGACCGCGATTGACCGCCTCTTCCAAGACTTCAACTTCGACAGCTCCCGTAAGCAGGATGCGCGATGTGCTGGGCGCTTTCTCTTTCACGAATTCAAGGAGATCAACGCCGCTCGCTGCTTGCAGGCGTTGGTCCGCGACGATGGCCGCGAATGTTTCTCGTAAGATCATCTCTCGAGCATCATGAGCGGTGCTTGTCGCGACCAACTCCCAAGGGCTCGATTTGAAAAGGCGACGAGCCGAATCCAAAATGTTGGAATCGTCGTCGACCCAGAGGATCTTGAATGTCAATTGGCTTCGCCTCCGGCTTCGCCCGTTCGCAGCGAGTGCTCACTCATCCCCTGGAGATTAGCAGTTCAGATTAAGGATTGGCGTCTGGACGTGCGTCTAGTTCTCCCTGGATCGTCGTCTTCCAGGACTGAAGCGCCGCGGTCATTTCGTACTCGAGAAGATCGGCGACTAAGATCGTATCTTTGCGCGCTTGAGCTTGTGAAACCTCATCGACCACGCGGCCAATCAATTGTTCGGATTCAGACCACTTAACGGTATTCGCAAGTGCCTGACCCATGCCCGCCGAGGCGCCTCGGACATGCATCAAAGTCTCAACGAGCCACTGGCAACCGGCGACCGTTTCGTTGAACCCGTGGTGGGCTCGTTCGGCCTCTCCGGCGCGCAGAAGCTCGGCGGTCGTCAAAGCTGATTGCTCAAGTCGAGGAACCAAGCCTGCGGCCGACTTCAAAGCGTCATTGACAAGTTCAACCGGTCGATTCGTGACAATCGACACCGAGGTGACATCCGAGAGATCCATCGGGCCAAACTTCATCTCGTCATCTTCAGTGAGCGGCATGTCGTTGATCGCGATTTCGCAAATCACTTCCCCGCTCGCCGACATTTCGACTTCGAGCGCGGTGATCATCTCGCTTAGAGTTTTGCATTCCGCGAATTGCGCGGCGATTTCACTTCTTGTCCAATTGAGCGACTTCATGCGCAACTCCTTGATCGAGATAAAGGCTTAAAACTTCGCCAAACTTCATGTGAGCGGAGCGAGTTTGTTCGAGGATAACGTCGAGTGGCCCCGGCGCGATCCGGAGTCTTTCTGTTTGGAACCAACCGACCATCGGCGCGGTCTCAGGAACCATGTTCACGATTTGCGCCATGACTTCGTCGACTCGATCCAAGATCAAAGCCGCTGTTTGGTTCGTCGCGTCTTTTCCCATCGCGGCGATTTGCTCGATGGCGAGCGTGTTCACTTCTTCGAGACGCTGAAGGCCCATCAAGAAAAGATGCGAAGGTTGGGCCGGAAAAAGCTCACCCATGTAGAGGGCTTTCACGAGCTCCCAACCGAATGTCTCTTGAGCGCCGCTGTACGGTGACGTTTGGCTCTCGCAAGTGAGAACCGGCAGCTGCGCGGCCGTCCGATGGAGCGTTGCGAGAATTTCTCTCGAGATCTCCTCAGACGTATAACTGTCTTCGCTCTCGAGGCAAAGAATGCGGCTGCCTGCCGAGCGAGGGCCTGTCTCCCACGGATTAACGATCGCAAAACTCAAGTTGAAGACCGGTGTATTCGTCAGCGATGCGATCTGCACAGGCGCACTGTCGCCACCGACGACGAGCGCGGCCGATTCGATGATCGCGTAGAGTTCGCTTAAGCTTGTGCGACCAACTAGGTTGATCGGTTTGCGCGCACCGAAGACCGCCGACACTTTTTCGGCGATTTCGGCTTCGTCTTTGGAGCCAACGAGAACGACCGGTGCATCACTGCCCGCCATCACCCCTTTGATGACTTGAAGCCACTTTGACCAAGACAAGGTTTTGGCGAGATCGCTGGCACCTAAATGAATGACGACGGCACCCTTCGTCGTCTCGGTCAGAAGAGGGCACGCGGGCGCTCGATCAAATGACCAGTCGGCCGCGACACCAGCGGTGTGCGCGAAGAGATCGATCACGTGGAGGCGATTGTGTTTACCAACCCCGACTTGCGCGTAGAAGTATGCACTCGCATCGTCGTCGATTTTGAGTGTGCGATCGTCGTGGCGCGAGTACCCGATCGTCTCTGCGCAGCCGATCTCAGACGCGAGCGACGCCGAGAAAGGAGAGTAGCTTAAGTTCATCACGCGATCGAACTGCTCTTGTTTTAACGACTCGACCGTTGATCGAAGTGACTGAAGGGATTGGTCGACGTCGGGCCGCTCATCGATGAGCGGTTTCAGAATCGACTTTGTATCGAAAGACCAATGACGATCGATGAATGTCGGCGCCGCTTGGGCAAACGACGCTCTCGTCAAAAGGTGAACCTCTTGACCGCTGGACTTGAGAGCTTTCAGCGTCGGCCAACATTGGTAGATATCGCCAAGACGCGCGAGTTGAATGACGAGTGTCTTCATGCGCCCTTTCTGGCTTTCGGTTCTTGTTCTTTGATGAGGTCTTCAAGGAGCTGCAGGTAACGAAGGGTCCCGATGTCGTTCGGATCCATCGTTTTCGCTCGGTGCTTCACTTGCGCCGAGGCGAGCTTGAGAAAATGGGCAAGGTCTTTCTGATTGTTGTTCACAACGGCTCCGCGGAAACTGCGCCTTCCATCTGAGATCCGATGGCGCGCAAAATTCGAAGGTGGATTTTTGTTCGGTTTTCAATTTCGCCGACGGTCTCAACAATGTGTCTGAAACGCGTAAACGCTGGGGAGATGTCGTCTTCGATGACCAGATCGAGCGATCTACGGAACGACGCATACAGCGGCGCTCCGCGCATCTTGTCTCGAAACGTCATCAAGCCTTTGACGAAGTCTTGCATCTTTCGAGCGTCTTCGAAACTGCCATGGAGATAGCGAATGCCGGCTTTAAATCCGTTCACGCGGCCTTCAATCTCCATCCCTCTCCGCTCGAAGTCTTCGATCAAATGTTTCCATTCGTAATCGGCGGTCGTTGGATAAAGCACCTTGAAGAACGATGTCAGTCGCATCATTTCGGAGCCGACGGTTTCATGAGCCTGACGTGATCCTTGAAGCCAGATTTTTCGGCAGACGAGGTCGATCCAATGAGCGACTGAGGCCTCGGAGATCGTTTCGGTGACCGAAGGTGCCGCCCAGAAACCAAGCGACCTGCGGTCGACCCGCAAAACCTCGATCTCGCGTTCGTACTCTTCGGCGATTGTCTTGAGCTGGAAAACGCGACCTTCGAAAACTTCACTCGCAATCGACGCAACGGCTTCGACGGGGATCCGCTTGGCGCATGCATGGTGATCCCGATGGCAAGGTGATGAGTGTACGCAGGGCGCACAGCTTTCGCGCGATCGAATGATCACGGCACCGTGAGCGTCGGCGCCCGTGCGGTAAGGGTCGCTTGAGCCTACGCAGATTTCGACGACTTTCGTGCCGGCGGCCGCCGCCAAATGTTTGGTGCTTGTATCGAGAGTGATAAGAAGCGAAGAGCGCTTCAGCAGGGAGTAAGACCCTTCGAACGAAGTTACCGCCATAAAAACGGGGAAGTCACTGAGCGCGCTTAGAAGCGGCCGCAATCTTTCTTGCTCAAAAGGCGCTGCCAAAATCGCGACGTGCGCCTGCGGATGACGCGCGGAGAGACTCGCGATCATTTTCGCGAAACGATCAAGACCCCAATCTTTTTTCGCATCGCTTGAAAGCGCCTGAATGCAAATGAGCTTCGCCGTTGGTGCAATGCCTTGAGCTTTTAAAATCGTCGATGCTTCGGTCGATCCTCGTGATGTTTCCATGAGGGCCGAGGCGCGGTCATGAACAGTTTCGAGACCGAGAGCGAATCTATAAATGTCGTTGTAATGAAAGACCTCACCGCTTTCGAGATCGATCTGCTGATTCATGTAACGAAACCAGCTCGATCCGAAAACTCCGCGTCCGTCATTGTCCATCACAAGACCTTTGCGTTCGCGGGCTTCGATCAATCCCATCAGCCATCCGCTCAGACGGTTTTGCGTGAGATTGATGGCAAGGTCATAACTCTCCCCTTCGATCTGATCGAGGAGTCCCGAGAGCTTTTCGTAAGATTCGAAGAAAGGCACCGCGGCTTCGCCGAGCCCCTTTTGGAGACCATTTCGGTCAAACTCGATGACCCGATCGACACTTGAGAGAAGCGGCGCGATCGACGCGCATTGCGAGTTCACGAGAATATCGATTTGAGCGTGCGGGTGTTTCGCTCGGAGATCGCGCAAAACGCCGGCAGACATCAAGACATCCCCGACGCGGAGAAGACTAACGACAAGAATCTTCATACGATCAATTCCTCAAGGACACGC
>CAJYIL010000452.1 GCA_913774795.1 Pseudobdellovibrionaceae bacterium | reverse complement strand
GCAACCTTCCCGGAAACTCTCGCCTCGCGAGCCGTCGCGAGAAGAGCATTTGCGAGTGGAGCGTTCGTTTTCTGAAGTGCGAGAATGCCCTCCCGCGCAGCGATCGGCATCGCTTCAATTCCGCGAGCCACCGGTAGAGCCGCGCGAGCCACTGATTCAGCAGCTGCCTCCGCCGAGGCGCGGATCGCCGCCGAGCCTGTTTTTCCCGCGAGCATTCCGAGTTTCGCCGCATCGGTGGAGACCGAGATCAGCGCTCCTTCACCAACCCCGACGAAGATTGTCGCGACATCGAAAATGATATGGCCAACCGCCTTTCCCCGCTCTTGATCGTTCATCAATTTGAGTTGATCCCACTTCGAGATAACGGCTGCCTGAATCGCGCCACTGAGCTCCGGGATATCTCCAGCGAATGCGACAACCGCCTCCCAAGTCCCAGCAGGTTCGGTTGCCCACAAGACAGCGCCGTCCTTGATCATGTGCGCGAGTTCCGGAATCGATTTAACGAGATCGACCGCCCCTTGAACGACTCCTGCTTGCAGACCCATCACCGTATTCAGCATGCGGTCCGCAAGAGCAAGAAACGAGGAACCTCGTTCGTTGAGCCCCATCGCAAGATCGCGATCACCTAGCGCGAGGGCGAGTTCTCCGATGCGAATTTGTGCAGATTGATTTTTAGTGAGAACTCGGAGCGCGGCGGAGTCGACGTAGGCTTTTTGGTAACCGTTCGCAAGGCGACGAATAATCTCTCCGTGCCCCGTACCCAGCGGAGAGAGCCACGTTCGCTTATCAAATGGAGCAGACAAGGCCCCGCCCGTCAGGCGAGAGACATCGACGACGCCTTCTCGGTTGATGACATCGCGGAACGCCGATGCCGGAGCCTTCGCACCATCAACCACACTGCGGGTGTAGGATTCGACTCCTTCGAAGAAGGCGTCGTAATCTTTCTGGCTGAGCGCACGTTTCATCCCGCGCTCAAGCGATGCGTAAGCCGCCTGGTTCATCTCGATCGCGCGCTCGGAGAGAGCGCTTTGCGCGATCTCGCGAGCGCGCTTCACCGCAAGCAAATCCTCGCGTGACAATTTCGAAGCTGGTAACGCCGCTAAAGATTGAGCGAAGTTTGGGAGGATCGAGCGCGACCGAGACGCCGCTTGAGCCGCAGCCTCAGCAGCGGCGGCACGGATACTTTGCGCGACCGCTGCGTTCTGAGCGGCCGCCTGCTCGTAGTAGTGCTGATAAACTTGCTGAACTCGCTCGTACGCGGCCTGCTTTTGCTGAAAGTTATCAAGCATGGATGGAGCGACTCGTTCAAGATCACGGGAGATGTCATCCCAGTTATACGCGTCGGTCCTTACGGGCATCGCGACCTTCATGAACGGATCATAAACAGTCGTCTTTTCTTTGATCGTCAAAGATCGCGGCGTCGCATTTCTCGACCGCCCAGTCGCCACTGAAACAGACTGATGTTCGTAGTCACTCATGCCGCCACGGCCACCGGCATCCGAGTTCCGGTAATCATCAAGGCGCGGCTGATTTTGTTTCCAGGAGTTGTACTTCGCAGGATCCACCGTGCAATGGAGACCCGATCCGAAAAATCCGCAGCGCATTTGAGGTTGTCCGGCAGCCGCTTGAACCGACGACGCTTGCACACGAGTCGAGGTGATCTCAGCGGAGATGCGAAGCCCTGACGCCGAAAACGCCAAAGTAAAACAAAGGATCATTGTCAAAGCGCTGCGGAAAAACATTTAAAGGCCTCCAGAGAGCTGCGAAACTTGCGACGCGAAACTTTTCACGTCAGCCGCTCGCGGGTATGCTTTAATTAATGCGCGAGTCGCTTTCAGCAATTCATCTTGAATCTTCGCGACGTCCGCCTTCGTGAGATAGCCGAAGATCGCTTTGATTTGGGCGGCGATCGTCTTCTTCAAAAGCATTTGTGCATCCGCGAATTGTTTAGAGACTTTGATCTCCCTGGCGATTTCATCAGAGCCCGAGAGGAATTTTGAGAACTCACGTTGAGCCGTGAGATTGATGATCGCCAGGATTCGCTCAAATGCGCGCTTCTGCGCGAAATCCAGCGAAGATGAAGCGGTTTGACTTAAATCTTGCGTCAACTGATCTCTCTGGTCGATCAGCACGCTGATCATCATCGCACCCACGTGCTGAGGTGTTGTGATGGCCGCGATTTGGCTTTCGATCTCGATAAGCTTCGTCGCCAGACTCTGAATCGCCGCCGAATCTTTTTTGCTATCGAGGGCTTTGATTTGATTGCGGAGGTTGTATCGCTCTTGCGCGAGCGCATCGAGTTTCTTCGTGTCTTCCACGAAGTCCACGCCACCAGCGAAGTCCTCGAGTGAGTCTGGCGAGTCTACCGCAAGTCGCAAATACTGAATCAGCTTCTCATTCGTTTCGGATTTGCTCGAGCACTGGTTCCGGTAGTAGCCAGCGATGGTGCGATCGTTCGGGTTGTAATCGAAAGCATACGCTTTCGCACGTGCGATATCGTTCTCGCGCTCAACTCGTTCGGCGTGATTAATGTACGCGACGGCAGCCGCGATCGCGACTCCCGCCCCTAGCGTGTACGGAGCCGCTGCCGCACAAAGAACGACAGAACTCGCCGAGGCACCCGTAATCGTCGCTGGGATGTAGGCGACGGCCGCGACCGAGCCCGCAACCGTCCCCGAGATACTGACGGCCGTGTTCCGGTTCTTTTCGGCGTCCGTTCCGTTTCCGTTATAGTGGAAATCGGCGCCTTGCGTCCCGACGTAGAATCCGATATCAGCGCGCGGGAGATCCGGATATTGAAACGCGCTAGCCCCGAGGCCACCGATCCCGCGGCCACTCGAACAATTCGCGTTGAATTGTTGAAGCGCGCTGATCGCGAGACGAATCGAGTCGCGCTGCCCTTGGCGAATGGCTTCGGCTTGAAACGAGAGATCGAACTTTTCGCGCGTCACTTCTTTGTAGCGTTCAAGGGCGGCAAGTGCGTCAGCCTTCACCTTCGCGACCTGATTTTGATCGAGACTTTCGATGCTTTTCAGTTCTGTGAAGAGTCGAGATTGGCGCTCGAGGAGTGCACCGATGACCGCTTGCGAATCAGCCTTTGGCTGCAGATTCGTCATGACCTGCGAGATGGCGTAGTTGTAGTCGCCTTCGATGGCTTTGAGTGCCTGACTTTTGGCGAAGGCGCGTTGGGCTTCGACGGCCTCTCTGGCCTGATCTAAAGCTTCACCGGCTTTTGCGGTCGAGGTTGCAAGAACAAGTGCGAGGGTCAGATTGAACAGTTTCATTATTTCACCTCGAGGCATTGGTTGTAAGAGGCTTTTAAGTCGGTTACGCGTGATGAGCTTTGGAATGTACGGCGGATCGCCTCAATGAATGGATCTTGGAGTTTCTTTTCAAACAGGCCGACCTGATGCGCCAGTGAATCGGTCATGACTCCGAGAAGATTCGCAGATGTTCCGCCCGTGTTGAGGGAGTAGAACTTCAAGCTGTTCGCCATCGTCTTCGACAACTCATTCGCCTGATCTTCGAATTTCTTCAGATCATTCAAAATCGGAGACGCCGAGATACGGTCTGGATTTGTTTTGATGAAACTAAAGCTGACTTTTTGAACTCGTTGGTTGAGATCTGACTGGGTCTTGGCGAGCTCATCGATTTGGCGGTAAATCTCGTTGATCGCGTTCGCATCGGAGCCAACAGTCCCGAACGTGCTGACCACTTTCTGAAGTGTCGCTTTTAGAGGCGCATATACGGGCCAAGCGAAACGACTTTGTGTGCGAAGCTTCTTGAAGGCGTCGACCATTCGGGCAAAAGCGACTTTATCGTTCGCGATATCCGAATATTTAAGCCCGTCATTTTCCCAGCGAGTTAGGCCATTGAGGAACTCCTCGACCTCCGGGAAATTTAGAGACTGAACCTGCTGGATACTTTGAGAGATCCAAAAATAAGCGACCAAGAAACCTTGACGCTGAACAGTTTGGTCCGTGAGCGGCAAGTAAACAGACTTCGTCGCACAAAATCCTTTTAAGTTGTCGAGGAGAGCCATGGCGAGCTCGTAACTCACGACGGCCGACATCGCCTTCACATCACGAGCGTATTTCGTTTTCGGGAGAAACGCGTTCGCAAGCTCGAAGAGCTTGGTGTTCAGAGTGCGGATCGGATCAATTCCCATCTTCGCGACGACACTAGCCGCAACGTCAGCACGGCCCGCGATGGCGGCTCCTGCATTCAAGAAGGCTTCGACCGTTTGTGGAGTCTTGGAATCGAATTCTTTGAGTGAGGTCGTCAAAGCCGCAAGGACGTCGGCTTGTGCCGCGAGCCCCGGCTGACTTACGGTCAGATCTAATCGGCCGTCGAATCCTCCGGTCGAGTAGAATTTTAGTTTCATCGGGATTTCGAGAATCGCTCCGGGTTTACCCCACAGATAAAACTCTTCACCGGCGGACATGATTTGTGTCGGGTAATCGCCTCTGACTTCGAGTTGATCGAAGTTGATGGCATGTCCTGTTCCGCCGAGCTTTAACTTTATGATGCGCGAGTCAGACGGCATCACGATCCGGAGCGAATAAGTTCCGACGACTTCCGTTTTCTGCGCGTTCCAGTGATATTCGTGGAGGACGCACTTGCTGTCTCCCAAGTTCACATGCGCATTCATCGGCGCTTGGTGAACGAATTGAAGTGAGTAGGCGTCAGACGTCGCACTTAAGCGCGAGCGGCTCAGCGTGATGTCGAAAGAACCCAACCGAATGGGGCGCTGCTTAGATTCAAGCGAGATGACGGAAAGAGCCGGCGCGCCATCAGGCGAAACTCGCGCGTCGGTCACGTAGACTTGGCCGTCGATCGTCTCAGACCCAAGTTCATCACTCCGCTCCCCTTTACCAAATGGGTAACAGTCGCCTGAATGGCGGAATTTATCGACTTTGTTCCACGACAATTGAGTTCGACTTTTCACATCAAGGTTCACGCTGACGTCAACGGCGTGCGCGGTCGATGCGGCAGCAAGCAGGAAGAAAAAAGCGAACTTCATTGGCTAACTCCACGACCGCTGCGAGCGGTCTCAATAAGTGTTTCGATTTTCGTAAGATCAAATCTT
>CAJYIL010000451.1 GCA_913774795.1 Pseudobdellovibrionaceae bacterium | reverse complement strand
GGTGGAGCCGGATTTTTCACTCCAGCCACGAATAACCTCGGCGTTTCGACGAATGGTATTGAGCGCGTTCGCATCGACAGTGTTGGTTACGTCGGTATCGGCACGACATCGCCGGTGAGTAAGCTTGAGGTGGCCGGCACGCTTCGTGTGGGCGACGGCGGCGAAATATGCTCGAGTGCGATCACCGGTGCGATTCGCTACAATGGCGGTACACTCCAGTTCTGTAACGGCACTGCGCCGTGGACGACACTTGGTGCGGCCGGAGGAATAACAACGCTCACCGGAGACGTAACGGCCAGCGGACCAGGTGCTGCGGCAGCGACGGTCGCGCAGGTCGGTGGTTATTCGGCGGCGAACGTGGCCGCGGGCGCAACCCTCGCAAACGCTGCAACAAACCTGAATACAAACAACGCGATCGTGAAACGCGATGCCTTCGGATCATTCTTCGCGAACAATGGGACTCTCAACAGCCTCACTCTCAACAACGCGGGTGCCAATTTCAGTTTACAAAACCCGGCTGGCAGTAGCTGGACCATGACAGTGCCAAATTCAGCTGGGGCCTCGGGCCAGGTCATGTCGACGAATGGCTCAGGCGTGATGTCTTGGATCACGCCACTCACTTCGGCGAGCGGATTCTCGCAAGGTGGGAATACGTTTGGTTCCCCAGCGAATCTAGGAACGAACGACGCCAACGACTTGCGACTTCGTACAAATGGTTCGACAGCGATGACGGTGACCAGCGCGGGACGTATCGGCATCGGAACGACAAGCCCTGTCGAAGTTCTTCATGTTGAAGGCAACTCTTGGGTGAGCGGTTCTATGTCTGCGGGTTATGTCTTCGCCTCCAACGTTCCGAGTTTTCGGCAGATCACAAGCACCGGGGGAACGGCTGGATACTGGACGCGCATCGCGTACCTGAAATTCGACCTGAGATACCAAAACATGACTACGATCTACAACCTCGCCTCAGGCAATGTGCCAAGCCGCGGTGTGAACTCCCGCATCTACTTTAGAGCGACTCAAAGCAATCCCCTGGGCGGAGCGCCCAACATCAACCTTGAGGTCGATTCATCTAACAGCTCGTTGAAGCTTGCAGACGTCGTGGCGGTTACGAAAACAAACACGGCTTCGCTCACGGAGATCGAACTTTATGTTCGGATGAATAACGACTTTGACACAATCAACTACGCTTCAACCACTCTCGCAATGTGGGCGGCTCAACTAGATTCAACGCCTTCACCGCTCACGGCCGCACTCCCTGTCGGAACTCAAACGGCAGCGGTGAATGGAATCAGCAAATGGGATGTCGGCGCTCCAGCAAACTCGATTGTTCACACAGG
>CAJYIL010000450.1 GCA_913774795.1 Pseudobdellovibrionaceae bacterium | reverse complement strand
TTCTTTCGGTTGAGCCTCATCTCGTCGTCTCGGCTGCGGCAAACTCGCCCTATGCGGGTGATAAGATCTCGGCCCATCCCGAACTCGCAAAATTGCGCGCTGATAAAAGTCTCCAAGTCGACCTCTTCGACAACCAAGATGTGATTATTCGAACCGTTGACGGAAATTTCGGCGGAGCTGTCGCACGCGGAGTTGAACCTTCGACCCTCAAGTTCATTCTGTCGGAGTCACAGAAGTCGTCGGGCGTCTCATTTGCGCCAATTGCGCCCGAGTCGATGCGACTGGAGCGAGGCGAGGTCATGATCGGGATCGACCTTGCGCGCGCTCTCGGAATTTTCGAAGGCGACACCCTGACTCTCATTGCGCCTGAAGCTCTTCTCTTGCCGGCAGGCGAAGCTCCACCCTTCGAACAGGTGACCGTGAAGTCTCTCGTGACGACGAACATCGCCGACATTGACGAAAAAGTTCTCTTCTACGGACGCGGCCGCTCTTTGCTCACGTTTGCAGGATCGCCCTCGCGAGTTTCTGGTTTCGAAGTGCGACTACCGAACCCCGAACATTTTGGGCCCATCAAGTCGTCACTCGAATATCAAGGCTTTAAGGTTGAATCGTGGATCGATCGCAATTCATCGCTGTTTTTTGCGCTGAAGATGGAAAAGTTCGCGATGACGGTCTTCTTGGGGCTGGCAGGCCTAGTGGCCTCGTTCTCGATCGTGACCGTCTTAGTCTTGCTCCTCACGCAGAAGCGAAAAGACATCGGGCTTTTGATGGGCCTCGGTCTCTCTCCCAAAAAGACAATGTTCACGTTCATTCAAGTCGGATTGATTCTCTCCGCGTTCGGTATCGGAACAGGTCTGATTGCGGGAACAATCGTGTCGCTCCTTTTGAGTCGTTTTCCTATTCCGCTTTTGCCCGAGGTTTATTACGACGCCACGATCCCGGCGACCGTTTCGCCGCTCTTTATCTTCGGTATTCTGATCATCGCCGCCATCGTCGCGGTCGTGAGCGCTTACATTCCTGCGCGCCAAGCAACGCGCGAATCGCCCGCCGAGGCTCTTCGTGGAGCGACCTTGGCGGGCGGAGATGGACCTTAAGTCGCGACGTCGAAATCGCGAAGAGCGTCGGTGAGTGACGTCTTCTGGTTCGTAGATTCTTTACGTTGACCGATGATGAGCGCGCAAGGCACGCCGAATGTGCCAGCCGGGAATTGTTTTGGGAGCTGACCCGGAATAACGACGGAATTTCGCGGAACACGGCCGCGCATTTCCTTCGGTGAAGAACCTGTCACGTCAACGATCTTCGTCGAAGCGGTGAGAGTCACGCCCGCACCGATCACGGCCCCTTCTTCGACGTGAACGCCTTCCACGATGATCGCGCGCGATCCGATAAACGCGTTGTCTTCAATGATGACGGGCTTGGCTTGAACGGGTTCAAGTACGCCGCCGATTCCGACACCGCCCGAGAGATGCACATGGGCTCCGATGTAGGCGCAAGAACCAACGGTCGCCCACGTATCGACCATCGTGCCGGCGCCGACGAAAGCACCGATATTCACGTAAGATGGCATTAAGATCGCGCCCGGGGAAACGAAAGCGCCTTCACGCACCAGCGCATGCGGAACAACGCGCACGCCTTCGGAGCCGTCCCATTGTTTGACGGGAATCTTATCGTAATAAGTGAAGTCACCGGCCTGCATGACGGTCATCTTTTTGATTCGAAAATTAAGTAAGATGGCTTTCTTGACCCACTCATTGTGGAAGAAACCCTGAGGCCCTTTTTCGACGACACGAACCTTACCGATGTTGAGATCGGCGATGACGGATGCGACGGCAGCTTGAACGTCGGCCGAAGTGACGTCGGGCGCACCGGCAACTCCGTCAAAGGCATGCGTGATCATTTGTTCGCGAAGTTCGTGTGTCATCTCGAGGTCTCCATAAAACGTAAGCCGTTCAAAAGGGCAGGGACGTGATCGCGCAACACTGAAGCTTGATCGAGTCCGCGCTCGACTTCGTATGTAATCGTCGGCATCGAACGCTCAAGCCCGGCATAGGTTCCTAAGCAACCGGGTGTCGGATAACCAATTGTCTCTTCGATCACGTAACCGGTCTTCGAAGCGATAGCTTCGGCCGCCGCCCGACAGTCGCCGTTGATGTTGAGCATCGGCTTCCATGAGTGCATCGAAATAATTAAGGCGGGCTTCTCTGAGGCGAGAAAGTCGACGAGCGCCTTGTTCTCAGACTCTGAGCCGGCCTGCGTGCCGGGGAAATATCGCTCGGTCGCGACCTCAGATGTCCAATCATTTGAAGGCATGTTGCGGTTGAGGTCGATACCGCGAGAGTTGCGGCGTTCGCGCGCGAGCATGCCGTCAATATTCAAAACCGGAACAAGTGTGAGCTGAATCTTGAAATCAAACGACTCAGCGAGCTTCGAGAGAAGCCCGTGTGTGGCCCAGATCCCTTCGATCTCATCACCGTGAACTCCGCCGAGAATAAACACTCGCGGACCTTCAGAGCCAAAGCGGTAACCCATGATGGGAAGGCCACTCATGCTGTGGCCGAAGACGAATGCGTTCATACGGGCCGCAATAGACCAAGACAGGTGAAAACGGTCAAGGCGCGAGAGGCGAAATGTCGACTTCCACGAGTGGCGGTATCACGTGAGGAGCCATCAAGCGAATAGCGACTTCAGAAAACGAGGCCGAGACGTCGGTCGTCATGATCTCAAGATCTGAACGCATCTCGGAGGCACCAAAGCGTCCGCTCGCGATATCAGCGGCGATGAGATTTGCAATCGCCTCGGACGAATCGACAAGCGTCATACGGCCCGCGGTCGCTTTCTCGAGATTGGTTCGAAGGGCTGGGTAGTGCGTGCATCCCATAATCAGAGTATCGACTCCAGCATCGATCAATGGTGCGACGTAGCGGTAGACGACAAGATTCGTGATTGGATCGCTCTCCCAGCCTTCTTCGACGAGCGGAACCAACAACGGGCAGGCTTGCTGAAATACCTGAACGGAAGAGTCTAATGCGTGCAACGCTCGCACGTAGGATTTTGCGGAAATGGTCGCCTTCGTTCCGAGAACACCGATTTTTTTGCCACTGGTTGCCTTCAGTGCGGTTGCGGCGCCGGGTTCGATCACGTTGTAAACGGGCACGGCAAACGACTTTGTTCCGCCCAAAAGAACGGTCGAGGCCGAGTTGCAGGCTACGACGATCGCCTTCACATTTTTTCGGATGAGAAAGTCGATGTTCTGAAGAACATAGCGCTCGATCGTTTGCGGAGATTTGGATCCGTAAGGCAGTCGCGCGGTATCGCCGAGATAAACAAACGATTCATGGGGGAGTGCGTGGAGGAGCGATTTAAAAACGGTGAGTCCGCCAATTCCTGAATCGAAGAGACCGATCGGGCGGTTATCGAACATCGGGATCTTTCCCATTCGAGAGGCGGTAAACGCGGTGTCGGT
>CAJYIL010000449.1 GCA_913774795.1 Pseudobdellovibrionaceae bacterium | reverse complement strand
GAACATCGCTCAGCACGTCATCCTTCGCGAGAAGAAGTCACTCGCTTACTTCTCGGTGGAGATGGGTAAAGAGCAATTGATGATGCGTATGTTGGCGTCTGAAGCCCGCATCAACATGCAAGATCTCCGGATCGGTGCCTTAAGCGATCACGCTTGGCCACGATTGATCGAGAAAGCTTCGCAGCTCGCCGAAGCCCGTCTTTTCATCGACGACACGTCAGGTATTTCGCCATTCGAAATTCGTTCGAAATGCCGTCGTCTTCAAGCGCAGCACGGTCTCGACATCATCATGATCGACTACTTGCAGTTGATGAGCTTGAAACAAAAAGTTGAATCGCGCGAACGAGAAGTCTCTGAGATTTCGAAAACGCTTAAAGCGATCGCCAAGGAATTACGTGTTCCGGTCATCGCACTTGCGCAGCTCAACCGGGGTGTCGAAGGCCGCGGCGATAAGAAGCCGATGCTCTCCGACTTACGTGAATCGGGATCGATCGAGCAAGATGCCGACGTCATCATGATGCTTTACCGCGAAGACTACTACGAGCGCGAGAACCCAGAAGCCAAGGGTCGTTCTGAAGTCATCATCGGCAAACAGCGTAACGGTCCGACGGGCACGGTGCACATGCGCTGGGAAGGCCACACGGGTCGCTTCATGGACTTGGACGAAGGCGGCGGCGCTCACCCGCTTCCACCACCTCCCGCCCAACCGATTCAAATGCGTCCTCGCAAATCCGAAGGTCCGCCGGCGTAACCTCGCGATCTCTCGTCGATGTGGTTAGGCTTTTCCGGTCGTGTGTCCAGTTCCAACGTGGGACTCTTGCGGGCTTATTAACCGCTTGATTTGATCGACGTGTCCAAACGTATGAAGACAGTCTCTCGCATGAAGGCGAGAGCTCGAACGGCCCAGGAAGGTGGTTCCCGATGTCATCAGGTCGCGCGCTCCTCACACAAATCGTGTCGAACACCGGTCTCCCCGAGGACTCTCTCCACCGCGAATTAGGAACGCTCGTCGAAGGCGCTGGCCTCGATTCGAACGTCGTCACCCTCGACGATCTTCGCCGCGTTCTTGCTGAATATGCTCAAGAAGTTCTGCTCTCTGCGAAACAGGCTTACGAAGAAGAGACCATGAAGGCCGCTAGCGGAGAGTGAGGCCCGAGTTTTGGCTGCAAGCTGAGGCTCGCCGACTGCAGTTCAAGATGAGGCTGGAAACCTCTGAGAGCTGGGAGCCGGAGCGGTCGCTTACCAAGTGCAAGACGTCGCGCCGTCGGCGAGGCGAACCCACGATGTCCCGTTACAAACGCATCCGACATAACTTGATGTCAGCGCGATCGCGCCCGCTGTCGTGCCAGAGCACGCGACCGGTTGCGAAGAGTAAGACTTGAGTTGCGCATAGCCGTTCACTGAGAGTGTCGCGGCCGGCGCACTTGTTCCGACACCAACGTTACCGTTTGTATCGATCGTCATCGCCGTCGTGTTATTCGATTTGAAACCCAGTTTGAAAGAATCGTTGGTACCGATTGAGATGTCGGCGCCCGCCGTGTTTCCGCCGTTGGCGATCCCCGCACTCGTACCACCGACAAGTGTCACGCACGAGAACGCGTCGGCCACTGACGAATACGTCAGACCCTGACCTGCTCCGCACGAGGCTGGCCATGGAGACACGTTCGATGCGTTGACGAGATCTGTATAGAGAAGTTTTGTTGGCGACCACGCGGAGCCTGTCCATCTCAGTGTTTGGCCCGTTGCGGTTCCGGATGTGAGCGAGATTGCTGGCGTCGTCGTTGCGGTGGTCACTTGAAGAGGCGCGGTCGCGCTCACTGATGTCACCGTTCCGACCGCAGCCCACGAGAGAGCACCGGCGCCGTTGGTTCTTAAGACTGACCCTGAAGCTCCATCTGCCGTAGGCCAAGTGTAGGACTGATTCGTGAGACCCGAGCTCGGGACCGTAAAGGCCACGTATGTCGCTGAAGCATTCGTGAATCTCATCGTGCCACGGAGATCGAGTTCAGAGCCTGGAGTCGCTGTATTCACACCGACTCGGCCGCTGACCACAAGCCCATTCGCCGGAGGAGTGACTCCACTTGCCGCGAACGTTCCCATCGTTGTCCCGCCTGAAACGGCAAGAGCGCCAGCAGGAGCCGTCGTCCCGATTCCGACGCCACCAGAAGTGTAGTTAAGGTTAGAGCCCGATTGATTCCAAAGGGTTCCTGAGTAGCTGATGCTGCCTGTACCTAGTGCGACCCAGTTACCCGCGTTCGCATCGTAGTAGCGATACGTGTGAGTCGCCGTGTCGTAGTAGATCTCACCGTCAATGCCCCCGACCGAAGGACCACGGAAAAGAGCCGATCCATTCACGTCGAGCTTTAACTGCGGTGCTGTCGTTCCGATGCCCACATTCGCAGTTCCAGTCTGCGCGGTAATAGCAGGCAAAGAAGCGTTGCTGCCCGAGTAAATGTAAGTGCTGCTCGTGGCCGCCGTGCTGTTGATCTGCAGATTTCCGCTCGCACGCGAAAGCGTTCCGTTGCCACCGATAGTGAGAGAGCTGGTTGCGTTGATGCCTCCGACGACATCGAGAGTGGTAATCGGACTCGTCGTTCCGATACCGACGTTCCCAGACGAATCAATGCGCATGCGCTCTGTTGAGCTGGTCAAGAATTTAAGACCCGAACTGGCGTTGATATCGATCGTCGAGCTAGCGCGACTCAACCGGAGATCGTTGTTTGCGGTGTAGTAGATGTTTGCTGTTGAACCCGAACTCGAGTCTTCAATTGCGAGACCCGACGTCGTCGACTGCTGCTTCACATGAAGAGGTGATCCCGGCGCGCTTGTTCCGATCCCGACGAATCCTGTTCCAGATTGCACATCGAGCCCGAAGTTAGACGAGAAGTTAGCGAAGAGCTTCAGGTCATTGCCAGTTCCGCTCGTGATGGTGTTTAGATAGCTTGTTCCAGTGACGTAGGAATTCCCGACGACGTGGAGCTGGAAGGAGGGCGCCGTCGTGCCGATACCGACGTTCCCTCCGCCTCCAGGCATGAGCGTGATGGGACCGAGTGATGTTGAAAGTCGCAAGTCTGAATCGTTCACGAATTGAATCGTACCGGTCCGATCGAGTCCGCTATCGTCCAGAACGATGTTCGAACCATTGCGCGCGTAGAATCCGTTGTCGGTGCGAATGCGCCCGTTCACATGGAGAACTTCGGCCGGATTCGTAGTCCCGATTCCGACGCGACCGTTTTGATCGATTCGCATGCGCTCTTGGTAGGCGCTTGCACCACTTGAGGTACCGAACGCCATCACTGGTGAGTACGTGGCGCCCGACGAAGACGATGCGATCATGTAGGCATACTGATCGTTCGCTACCGCATTCTTTGTTCCTAAACGGACAATCGAATATCCGGAGTCATTTGCAGCGTTGTTCGTTGCCGTAAGGGCAATGCCTGCGGTCGGCGCCTGTGCGACCACACTTGATCCAGTGTAGTTTCCTGCACTCGAGCCGCTCGCGGAGACGCGCGCACCCGCATTGACCATGCCCGCAACGCCCAGGCCGCCGCTCACAACCAGAGCGCCGCTCGAAGAGTTGTTAGAAGCGGTCGTCGAATTAATAACCGTGTCGCCTGAGTTCGAAATCGTAACGAGGTTCGAACCATTCGCCTGAAAGTTGAATCCTCCATCGGAGCCCGAGCCATCAGAGTTTGAGTTCAGCGTGAAGCTAGCGGTGCCCGACTGCGAGCCAAGCGAGCTCGTCAGCGGCGATCCATTCACAGTGAAACTTGAGGCGTTTATGGTGCCGGCGACATCGAGCGCTGCTGTAGGCGATGTCGTACCAATTCCGATGCGGCCGTCGGCGGTGATTCGCATCTTTTCTGTGCGTGAAGCCGCGTTCAAGTTCGTTGTCGTAAACGAAAGGCTTGTCCCGCGGTTTGTCGATGTCCAGGCTTGATCAGTTTGTGCGCGAATGATCGCGCCACCATAGTTCGTGTTAGCCGCGTCATATACGCCCAGGAATTGAATTAATCCGAGCGTGTCGCCCGAGTTCAATGGAGCCGACGTTGTCGAATTTCCTCGTGACGTTTGCAAGTTCAAGAGAGCTTGGCCGGCCGTGCCGCCATCGATCCAGTTTCTGACGGTCACCGACGGGAAACGGTTTGTCGCTCCCGACGGGCTATCGAGCAAGATCTGAGGTTGGCCGGTCGACGAGACTAAGTGAAGGTTTGTGATCGGCGATGTCGTGCCGATCCCGACATATCCATCGCCCGTAACTCGCATCTTTTCACTTGCAAGAGTAGACCCTGTATTTGTGGTCGCGATTGTGACGGCAGTTGGTGCACTTGTCGCGTTGAAATTCTGCTCGGCGCGGGCGGTGATCGCGGCGACTCGAGCCGAAGAACCACCACTTATCTGACCGTAATACTCGACAAGACCTGCCACATCCGCGGCCTGGAGAGCTGACGGCGCGGCCTTCGTGCCGCGCGAGTTCCAAAGCTGTAGTTTCGGGAACCCGCCCGTTGCAGAGTCGATGTAATTCGTCGCGAGAAAGCCTGGATACTGCGATGCAGTTGATGCGCTATTTACGACTGAGATCAGAGGTGTTGCATTACTTGCAATTACATCGAGGGAGTTGGCTGGATCTGTCGTGCCGATGCCGACATATCCGCCCGTGTAACCGATCTTTGTACCGTTGGTGACCCACTGCGAAGAGTTGGCTGGAGGCGCCCATGTCATCCCGCCTGCGCCATCGCTTGTGAGAACCTGGCCGTTCGAACCCGCATTCATCGGCCAGGTTAACGAATAAGACGCGCTTAGAGCCGGCGCGAGCATCGTCACCGCGTAGGACGACGGAGACGGCGCAAGAATCTTAAAATCGCGAGTTGTCGTCACCGCTGAAGTCACCGACCCGGATGTATTGATTGAAACGTCATTTCGGATGTTCGTCGTTCCGACCGACGACGACTGAAGCATCGTTTGCGTAATCGAATTTGCGGCCGGGGTCGACGTTGTCGAGACCCAAGACGAGCCATTCCAGCCAAGGACTTCACCGCTGTTCATCGAGGGGAGATTGACTCCGTTCAACTGACTCGGCTTCGAGTAGGCTGTTGACGTCCCGTTGGCGAGAGCAAGCAGCGCGCTGTACTGCGCATTCGACAGAGGAGCGATTCCCGTTAACGGATCGCCACCCGCGCCGATCACCCGCAACAAAGAGTCAGCCGTGAAGCCGGCGATTTGCTTGGATTCAAACGCGAACGGAACGAAGTTGATCCTTTGCGCGGGAATCGGCTCCCAAGTCGACATCGACTCGTCTTTAAAAAGAACGACGAGGTCTCGACCGTCGGCGGGATTCGGAGCATACGTGCCAGGGGCGGATGCACAAGTAGCAGGATCAAATGTCATCGTTCCGCGATTGGCGAAGATGCGATCAAGCGTGAGACCTGTGGTGTCCGTTCGCGCGCCGGTTCCGTCATTGATCGTCAAAGAGAAAGCACCGCTCGATTGCGAGAGGTTCTGCGCTTGGATCTCTTCGTACATCAAGCAGTTCTGCGAATCGGGCGTACGAATTTGAAGTTTGAATTGCGTGTTCGTTCCCGAAAGCGGAGAGCCATCGGGCTTCAAGATGCGGCCTTGGTAAGTCACGCCGGAGTTCGCCGCATCTGCTGAAACGGCGAATACCGTAAACACCGCGAAGAGAACTGCGTTTAGAATGAAGGCAAAGCCGCGAAAGAACATCGCATTCTTATCGGCATACAAAACGAAGAATTAAGAAATTCTAAAGAAGACCGTCTCGTTTCGTTACGAAGGTCTAGAACGAAACTCCGAGCGAAAGCCCTGGTGTTTTCTGCGCCACCAGCGTCGGCACGATCGAGAACGTGACTCGACGTTCGTTCATACGCATCAGCTGTTCATAGCGCCGGTTGACTCCCGGAGGCGCAACCCAAAGATCGACGATTTCCCAAATCCGAAAACCGACGAAAGCCAGCGCGCCGGTCGTGAAAAGAACACCGCCGGTATCGCAACCTGAACGAATTGTTCCGTCCGCGTCTCGCCGGGAGCCCATGCAGTTTACGACACCCGCAAGCATGACCGCGATCGACCCACCTTCGCCGGCTGTGAAGATCCAGCCGCGGTCACGGTAGCGTCCGCTTCCCTGAATGGCGTGACCGATTCCGAAGCCCACGATCGAGCCCGTGATGCCGCCGCCGATGTAGCGGCCTTTGGAGATCGGGCCGTAAGCGAGCAAGCGTTGATCTTTCTCCGTGAGAACTCGCTGCGGAGGACGCTGCGGTTTGGAAGGACTTGCAGGCTCCCGATCACTTGACGCACCCTCGGAGATCTCGCTCGATACTTTGTCGTGTGGCTCTTCGGCGAACGCTGAAGAACTCGCCACACCCAAAGCCACGATATAAACAAAAAGGGTTTTCATCACGGGTTACCTCCGATCGTTGCCGCGATCGGTTCAACCGGTTTTGCGGGCTTCTTAAACCACTCTCGCGCGGGCTTAGAGAAAAGCAAGACGAGCCCAACGAGCTGCATGATCCATTGAACAACGCCGATTCCGCCCGAAACAGGTTCGTTCGCAAACGTGTCGATCATCGGCTTGATCGCGAGCGGAAGACCAATGACCATGAACACGACCAGCACCCAACGCGCCCAGTTCTTTCGCCAGCCGATCGCCAAGAAGAGCCCGATCATGATGGCAAATGAGAACGCCTGAACGAGAATGACCGCCGTTCCTCCGCCCTGAGCCGATGCTAAAAGCGCGAGCCGATCGTACTCCAGCCACGACCGCACAAGCCCAAGCACGAGTGACAAGTAAAAGAGGATGAGAGCGCGCGAGACGGCCTGCGGTCGATTCATGAAGCAACTCCTGAGTGCGTATAAACCAAAAGCCTACGCACACAGCGCCCAAAAAGCAAAACGCCGAGGTCTCCCCCGGCGTTTTTCAAGACTCCAAAAAGTAAGGACCTACCCTCAGTTACGCGCGCTCAACCGAGATCGCGAGTTCTGCTTCAGCGCCTTCACCAAGCTTCACCGAAGCTTTGTGCGAACCGAGCATGCGGATTGGCTCTTCGATATGGATGTCGCGACGGTCGATCGAGTAACCCATTTTTTCGAGTTCGTTCGAGAGGTCGTTGTTCGTGACCGCGCCGAAGAGTTTCTCGTTTTCGCCCGCAGTTGCTTTGATCACAACGTTGAGGCCTTGGATTTTCTTGATGAGCTCTTGACGCTCGCCAACCGCTTTTTTCTTTTTCGCTTCAGCGATTTTCTTGAGGTGCGCGAACTCTTTTACTTTCGTCTCTGTCGCAGTGAGCGCCATTTGACGAGGGAAGAGGTAGTTACGTGCGTAGCCAGTCGTGACGTTCACGAGGTCGCCGACTTTACCGAGGTTCTTTACGTCTTTTTGCAAGATGACTTTCATTTTCTTAAACTCCTAAAAAATTAAATTTCGTAATCAGTCGCGCGGCCAAGCGCGCGATTCAGGCGCTTGTGGACGACGCTGGAAACGAGATCGGAAGTCGATCCAGAAATCCGCGAAACCCAAAAACGCGACCGCATAAAATTGAAGAACGATCATCACGGCCCAAATCATCTGCCACACCGGACCGACCTTGAAGGTACGGAAACCTTGCGCGATGACCGCCACTCCTTGGAAGAAGTAGAGCGCCACCATCGTGTAGAAAACGTTGAGTCCGATTGTTTCGGCGAGAGCGTTCCCGTGCTTGAAGTAAGCCGCGAAGATCGAAGCCGTCGTCAACCAAACGAAAACGTCTGGAAGAGCGAATGCCCGCAAACCTTCGTTCACCGTCACCGGTGCGCGGTGAACGCGGAACAAAGCCGAAACCACGCGGTCCCAGATGAGCGCCATCCCTAAAGCAAGAACGAGAGTGATAACGATCGCTGAAGGCATCGTGCGAACAAGCGTGTCGACGTCGATCTGGACATCGGCATTCGCCTTCGTGACTTCTTCAACGAGCAAAGCTGCGTATGCTTTCGTTTGTGCGATGAGCGATGAGCCCGAACGCATGAGCCACAACGTGGCCGCCACCGCCGTTAAGCCAAGTGACGAACAAACCGCCGTGAGTCCCGAAACGAATACGCCTTCACCGTGTTCTTCGACTTCGGCATAAACGCCGACCAAAACCGTGAGAAGCAAAGCCAGAACACCTTTATCAAGCGCATTCATCGCGAAGAACGCGGCTGCGAGACCCAAAGACGAAAACCAAAACGGCACGCGGCCGAACACGCGTCGAGAGACGCGCATCGGGATGGCCGCCAAAATGCCCGTGAACGCCATCAAAACTGACGTCAGAGCAAAGAGGCCGATGAATTTCGCGGGTGTTTTCGCTTGAAGCAAAGTGATTAGCCTTCTGCGCCGTCGTCGCCGTCGTCGCCGCCCATGTCCTCGCCTTCGCCACCGCGGCCGCCGCCGAAGCCGCCGCCATCACGACGGAAGCCACCGCGTCCGCCGCCGCCTTCGTCGTCACGACGAGGACCGCGCGAACCTTGAGCTGCTTTGCGAGCTTGGAATTTCGCTTCGCGCTCACGCTCACGGGCTGCCGACTCAGAGAGAGCCTTCTTGAAATTTTCGAGGTATGTGTCGAGGTTCGTTTCTTCGTCGAGACGTGTGTGCATGAAACGAAGAACGTTGTCGTTGATGCGCATAGTACGCTCGAGTTCGGCGATCGCTTGTGGATTCGCTTCGAACGTCGTGTGGAAGTAGATCGCGCGTTTTGCTTTTTCGATTGGGTTCGCGAGGTTGCGCTTGCCCCATGTATCGAGGTGCTTCACGGTGCCACCGAATTGTTTTTCGATGATGTCGCGGTTCTTCGTGAAGAGAGCTTTTTGCTGATCTTCAGTTGCGTCAGAGTTGACGAGGATAACGCCTTCATACGGGCGTAAATTAGGGCGAACTTCGAGTTCAAAGGCCATACGGTCCCTTTCGGTTAATGCAGCCCCTTCCATGTGAAAGGAGCAAGGATGCGTGAGCTGCTTAAGGCTCTATATTTTTAAAAGCTCAACAGGGATACCACCTCCAGGAGCCCAGGAGCAAGCTTCCGGTCTTGTCCCTGCTGGTTTTTCTGACAGACTAAAAAGCGATGGATCTCTTCCTCGAAATCATCGATGGCCCCCTCAAAGGAACGCGCACTCCGCTTCGCGACGGGATGACCATTGGGCGCAAGGGATGTGACCTAAATATCGAAGATGGCAAGGTTTCTTCGAAACATGCCTTTCTAGAAGAGAGACCCGATGGGTCGATTTGGCTGGTCGACAACGAATCGGCGAACGGCATTCGGGTTGAAGGAAAACGGACCCCAGAGATGGAACTTAAGGCCGGTTCGAGCTTCCGGCTTGGCCGAACCCGGTTTCAAGTCCTCGCCCCGGGCGATATGGCGGCCGAGGGGCTTCAGACTCAGGTCAAAGGCGTCTTCAAAAAAGCACAGTCTAAGACTACCTGGCGAGACACGATCGTTCACTTGAGTGAGCGGGTCATCCGCGAAGCCGAGCTCAAAAAATCGCCTTCCAATAAGCTCGCGCCGTTTGAGCATGCTCTGAGACTGAGCTTCATCCGGGGCATGCAAAGCGGAACAGATTGGATCTTAAGTTATGGGCCCCGCGATGTCGGAGCGAGCTCCGTCGATCTTCCGCTGTTCGAGCCCGGCCTCCCCGCAAAGTGCTTTAAGCTTCTTCCGCAAGACAACGAGACCGTCATTCGCATCGAAGAATCGATGTATGGAAAAATTCTCCTGAACGGGAAACGTTTTGAAACCGCGTTTATCCGGCCCGGCGATGTGCTAGAGATTGGCAACACGCAAATCCAGATCGCCTTCGAGACATAAATGCAGCCGCCAATCAGCAAGATAACCGGAACCTTCGAGTCGTTCGACGGAACAAAAATTTACTACGAAGTGCGCGGTTCAGGAAAACCGATCGTACTTTGTTATGGTCTCGCGTGCCTGATCAATCACTGGACTCACCAGATCAAAGACTTCTCGCAAGATTACCAGACGATCGTTTTCGATTATCGCGGTCATCACAACTCCGATACTCCGGTCAATCGCGAGAACTTAACGATCGATGCGATCTGCCAAGACATCAACCTTCTGCTCAAACATCTCGGCATCAAGCAAGCGTCGTTCTGGGGCCATTCTCTCGGCGTGCAGTATCTCTTGCGTCTCGTCGACATGTATCCCGAGATCGTCGCGAACATGGTTTTCATCAACGGTTTTGCGACCAACCCGATCAAGGGAATGTTTGGCGTCGATGCGATGCCGCTCGTATTCACGGCTTTCAAAGACGGCTATAAAGCTTTTCCCACAACGCTCTCCACTCTCTGGAAAGCGGCGGTCACAAATCCGATTGCGATTCCGTTAAGTGCGATGGCCGGTGGATTTAATACGTCACTCACAAAACTCAAAGACATCGAAGTTTATGCGCGTGGAGTGGCGTCGATGGACCTCGACGTGTTCATCAAATTCTTTGAGCAAATGATGAATTACGATGCGACTCCCGTTTTAGAGCGCATCAAAGTTCCGGTTTTAATTATCAGCGGAACAAAAGACGGCGTTACGCCGGTCGAGCATCAAGAGAAAATGCATCACAAAATCAAAGGAAGTCAGTTTCTTCGAGTTCCGTACGGTTCTCATTGTACGCAACTCGATCTCCCCGACTTCGTGAATCTTCGAATCGAAAAGTTTCTCGACGAAGTCGGTTACGGTGCTGGAGTTGGCGCAGGTGTCGGCGAAGGGCCGGGCGCCGGGCTTTCATCGGCTGACTTCACATAAGCCGCAGAATCGATATCGAATCCGTATCCGTTCACGGAGTCATCGCTCGACATCTTCACCATCACCGAGTCGCCTTCGATGATCGGACCAAACTCGCCGTTTCGTGTACCGCTCATCGTTGCGAGCAGCTCGCCTGACATCGAGTAGAACTGGACTTTGTCGTAATTCGCTTCGGTTTCAAAACGCGAGAAGTGAACGGCAAATTTCGAAGCGCCCGGAACAGTGACCTGCCATTGCGATTGATATTTATCGCCGTAAGGATGCGCGCTGCTGACGCTCAAAGGAAATGTCTCGCTCCAAGCCGATGGATCATTCGGATCCGCGGGCGGAGTGTCGCCCGACAATGCGTAAGAGACATCGAGAAGACCGCCCGTGATGGTCTTCCCTTTGAGCGTGTGCAATGGACGAGCGCCCGCAAGCAAACGCTCCTTCACTTGCTTATAAGTTTGGTTCGGATTCTCGGCATAAAGAAGCGCAGCCGCGCCCGAGACGTGCGGAGTTGCCATCGATGTGCCCGACATGGTCACGAAATTTTCTGGTGCCGGAGCGGTTGAGTAGATGTTCACGCCGGGCGCTGCCAAGTGAACTGTCGTTGCGCCAAAGTTAGAGAAGTCTGCGAGTTCCCCTCTCATGTCGATAGCGGCAACCGAAATGATGTTGTCGACTTTGTAACTTGCCGGGTAAGCCGGGTCTTTATCGCTGTCGGTTCCGTCATTGCCGGCGGCCGCGATGAAAAGTCGATCGGCTTTTTCTGTTTCGACGATCGCATCGAAAAGTGTTTTCGTGTACGCCCCGCCACCCCAAGAGTTAGACAAAATCTGTGCGCCGTTTTTGCGTGCGTAGTCGATCGCCTTGATTGCGTTTGCGAGAGAGCCCGAACCGTTTGCGTCTAAGAACTTCACCGCCATGAGACTCACGTTCCAGTTCACACCCGCGACACCGGTGCCGTCGTCACCGCGCGCACCAATCGTGCCCGCGCAGTGTGAGCCGTGCCCTTGATCGTCGGTGGCATCACCTTTGTTATCGACGAAGTTGTAACCGTGAATATCGTCGACGTATCCGTTTCCGTCGTCGTCAACTCCGTCCACGCCATTCAATTCTTTTTCGTTGGTCCACGCGTTCGGGGCGAGATCCGGAATTTTGAAATCGATGCCCGTGTCGATGATCGCGACGACGACGTTTTTTGAGCCTGTCGTTTTGTCCCAGGCTTTTTCAGCTCCGATATCGAGTCCTTTTAAACCCTTGACTCCGTTCGAGTCGACTCCACC
>CAJYIL010000448.1 GCA_913774795.1 Pseudobdellovibrionaceae bacterium | reverse complement strand
CTTCGCGAAGGGGAAGAAGACGTTCATCGCGAAAGCGCTAAAGATCGTCGCGATCGTCCCGTTTTTCGGTTCGATCAACGAATGCCTGAAACATCCGAAGACCGAACCGAACCCGCGCGAGCGCGTTCGCGGAAGAGGTTTTGTTCAGCCCGAAATCCTGGAGCTTCGTTCAGAAAACGAGGCGCCCTCTGAAATCCCGGAAGCCGCCTAAAATTCAGAAGCGCATTCAGAGCGAGTAGTAGCTCACGAAAAGTCCCGACTCGAACGGAAAAGGCAAATGCTCAAGGGTCGGAATTTCGCTGAGAGTTCCGACATGACCGATCGTTTGCTTCTCGAGTTTCAGATAACTCGCGAGCGGAAGTCTCGGCGCTTCGATCGAATACAAGTAGACTTGGTTTTCATAAGCTTTGGGTTTCAGCTCGATTCGGTCACCGACGTCTAAGACAGCCGAACCGATGTTCACGATCTTTCCGTTTACGAGAACCTTTCGGTGCGAAACTAGCTGCCGTGCCGCCCGAATGCTCGGCGCAAATCCAAGGCGGAAGACGACGTTATCGAGACGGCGTTCGAGAAGACCGACGAGCGCATCGACCCAGTTTGCTTGTGCCATGCGTTTGGCTTCTTTGATGAAACGGATGAGCTGTTCTTCCCGCAAATCATAGTTTGCGCGGATTTTTTGCTTCTCTTCGAGCTGAAGACCAAATTCCGAATATTTTTTCCGGCGCTGACCCTGCTCGCCCGGTGGATACGGACGTCGCTCGAGAGCGCCGGCCTTGCCAAGGCCGGGAAGTTCGACCTGAAGACGGCGTTGAATTTTAAATTTCTTTGGGCTCACGCGAACTCGTGCTGGCATTTCAAATTCCTTGTTGGAGCTTGAGGCGTACCAAAGCTTTTAGAGGTTACAAAACTTTGCCCACAGAAATTCGGCAGGTGAAAATCGACTGAACGGAAGCTGAACTCGAATTGAGAACCGACCCTTTTTGAGCGGAGTCAGGCGTAAATTCTGCTCGGTCGTCGAACTCTCCGACAATACAGCCCATGACCGCGCAGGCATCCTGTTCGCACAAGTTCGCGGTCACCGGAGGTTTTCTTATGAAATCGACTTACGCGTTTGCGTTGTCATTGGTTTTTTTTGGTTCGGCTCTTTCTCACTCGGCTTCGGCGAAGCAAATTTCGATCGGCAATCGATCGGTCGTTCGCTCGTGCGATATCACCACTCCGGGAAAGCTCAACGACGCGGAGAAGGCGCAGCTCGAAGCGAAGGGCTACCGTCTGAAGAAAGACCGTTCTGAGTACAAGCACGAACGCTTCTTGGGTGTTTACGAGTACTACGAAATGAAAGATTCATCGAAGAAAGTCGGCGAACTTTTCTTAAACGCGATTCTTGTTCCCTATCCTCGTGCGGCCAACGCGTTCTCGACAGATGTCACGTTGGCTTCGAAGCGCGAATTCCGTTTGATGGTTTACACGGGACAGTTCGATTCAACATTGGCGATCGTTTCGTCGGCTCCGGCGCGCTTGGCGCGTACGGCGGCGGAACGTGAGACGGCTGATTTCTCGTCGCTCCCGCCGTGCCACGACTGAGCCAAACGCCTGAGTCAAGCGCGCCACCGACATCCACCTTGACGATCTCTACGTGCGGCCGAGCGGATTATGAATTCCTCGGTCAATCCTCCTCTTTTGGGTTGTATGGGCTTCTTCGGCTTGCTAGATCGTGCTTCAGAAAAGTCGCTAAACTTTTTGAGGAGTTCCAGGATCTATGGCTACTGTTGCAGTGGGTAACGCAAATGAGATGACGGGTGGAGCGACGTCGGCGAAGACACGTCTCGCTTTTTCTTTGGTCACGACTCTTTTCTTCATGTTCGGCTTCATCACGTGCCTGAACGACATCCTCGTTCCGCACCTGAAAACACTTTTCGATTTAACGTACGCCCAAGCTTCACTGGTGCAGTTTTGCTTCTTCGGTGCTTACTTCTTGGTCTCTTTGCCGGCCGGCTCCGTCGTCTCGAAGCTGGGTTATAAAGGGGCGGCAATTGCCGGTATTCTGATCACGGGCATCGGCTGCCTTCTCTTCTATCCGGCCGCCGAAGTTCGCTCGTATGCTCTTTTCCTGTTCGGCCTTTTCGTTCTCGCCTCAGGCGTCACGATCATCCAAGTCGCGGTGAACCCGTACATCGCGATGCTCGGGCCTCAAGAAACATCGTCGGTGCGTCTCACTCTCGCGCAAGCGTTCAATTCGCTGGGCACGACAATCGCGCCGATGCTCGGTGCGTGGTTGATTCTCGAAGGTTCGGTGAAGACGGCCGCCGAACTCCAGTCGATGGGCGCAGACGATTTGCTCGCCTACCGCGTTGCTCAAGCGTCGTCGGTGCAATTGCCTTATCTCGGTCTCGCGCTTGCGCTGTTCATTTTGGCGGGCATCACGGGCCTCTTAAAACTGCCTCGCATCAAGACTGAAGACACGACTTCGATGTTCTCGCTTGGCGGCGTTCTTTCGAACCGTCGACTCATGCTTGGCGCTCTTGCGATCTTCTCGTACGTCGGCGCCGAAGTCGCGATCGGCTCATACCTCATCAACTTCTTGGGCTTGAACGAAGTGTGGGCGATGCCGGCCGCGACAGCCGGTTCGTACGTCGCTCTTTACTGGGGTGGCGCGATGATCGGGCGCTTTGTCGGTTCGGCCGTCATGAAAAAACTGGCGCCGACAAGCGTTCTGTCGTTCAACGCGGGCGTTGCAGCGGTTCTCGTGATCATCGCGATGGTTATGACCGGTGGCGTATCGGCCTGGGCGATTCTCGCCGTCGGTCTCTTCAACTCGATCATGTTCCCGACGATCTTCACTCTCGCGATCGACGGCCTTGGCGAGAAAACTCCGCAAGGTTCGGCCGTTCTCTGCATGGCAATCGTCGGCGGAGCGATCATCCCTCTACTCCAAGGCCTGATCGCCGACCGCACCGGTCTTCATGTAAGTATGGTCCTGCCGGTCGTCTGCTACGCCTACATCGCGTTTTACGGCCGCGCGGTGAAGGCTCCGGTCGTGATTCGGTAATTTTCACTGTCCAAAATTCTGACAGCTGCGCCTCCCTTGAGAGGCGCTTAAGATACTCACGCAGCTCCTCTCTCAAAGGTGACGTGCGTGAGCTTTTTGAATTCGACACTTTTCATCGGAGCTCTCGCAGTCCTCGGGGCTTGCGCTCCGTCATCTCGAACCGTTTATCTGAATTCGCAACTGAATGAGTCGGCACCTGTTGCCATCGTTGGTGGCCGTCTCGTGCCACCAGGCACTGCGCTCTCGAAGCAGGTCGCACTCCTCGATAAGCGCTGCTCAGCCACATTCATCGCCCGTAACATCGTGCTCACGGCGTCTCATTGCTTCCCTGAGCGCAATCAAACAGGCGTCATTCGCTTTACTGATGACGGAGACATCTCAACTTTCGAAACTCGCTACGACGCCGTCATCATGCATCCCAGCTTCGATCCCTACGTGAATTCGAGCGAGCACGATGTCGCCCTCGTAAGAACCGTCGACCCACTCCCAGACGGCTTCACAATCACGTCGCTTGCGACTCAAATGACGCCCAACAAGACCGCGACCAAAGCGGTCGGGCGGGGCTTGATCTTTTACCCAAATCAGTTAGGGCCGCATGCCGCCAATGATCGGAAATTGCGCGAGGTCGACTTCACGAATTTGAAGCTTCTCAAAACGAAGATCGGAAGTTGGTATTCAATCAAGATCGGTCTTGCGGCGGGAGTGAGTAGCGGCGATTCCGGCGGGCCACTTTTTGCCGTCGAAGACGGCGCTTTCAAGCAAATCGGGGTTGCGAGCACGATCGCCGACGATTCGACCGGCGACGATGCAGCTTACTCATCGGTCGTGCTCAACGCTGACTGGATTCGCCAAGCCAGCGTCGAGCTTCTGAAACAGAATTAAGGTTCGCGCAGCGTTGAGTTCGAGAGATCCATGGCGTAAGCGACGGCGATCTTCGCAAACATCGCTGAGTGCGTGAAGTTCGATTTTGAATCGACGACGTCCGAGGACGTGTGGATATTGTGGTTCATATCCTTAAACGTCGCTTCGAACGGCATCAACGTTGGATACCCTTGGCGATTCCACGAGGCGTGATCCGAACATCCGTAACCGCACTTGTCGTTGACGATCTTCGCTTTAATGTAGAGCGTGTTCAAAGACTCGAAATAAGAACGCAGCCATGCGCTCGTGAAATCGGTCATCGAACCGAGAACGAATTGTCCGGTACCGGCGAAGAGAGTCATGTCGAGTTGCAGAGCGCCGATCACGTCTTTTTTCTGCGACTTGTAAGTTTGCGCAATTTCCGATGAGCCTAAGAGGCCGCCTTCTTCGCCGGCGTACCAGAAAAATTCGATCGTGCGCTCAGGTTGTTTTTGGTGCGAAAGAATTCGCAACGCTTCGAGGATGTTCGAAGAACCCGAGGCGTTGTCGTCGGCGCCAGGCGCTTGGCCGTTTCCGAACCATTCCTGATTGATCGAATCTAGGTGGCCGCCGAGAACGACGATTTCGCTCGGCCGAGTCGAGCCAACGATACGCGCGCGAATCGAGTTTTGCTTGATCCCTTTGTGTTGCACGTACTCGATTTCGACCGGCAGAGTCGCGCCTTTCAAGACCTCCTCGATGCGGGCGCGCATGGCTTGAATGCCTTCGTTCGGGCGTGAACCATTGTATGTGCGGTCGTTAAACGACGAGAGAGTTTTCACGGTTTGGCGGAGTTGATCTTCGGACACCTCACCGACGGCGGCCGTGATCGCCGGATTCTCCGTCATCGAAAGAAACGCGTGGCTCGACGAAACGAAGCGGCGGTTTTTCAACTCTTGATCGGCGATTTGGCCGAACACATTCGTGACGAGCGGGTTCAGCTCGTGCACCCCTTCGAGCGGAAGAGCCTCGAAGCCGCCACATTTTCCATGCGCATGCGCCAGGCGGGAGAGCTTCGTTTCTTGATCAGGAGTAATTTGAGCGTAACCAACTCCGGTCAACGATTCGGTTCTCAACACTCGAACACCTGCCTCTTTCAGCAGGCTGGCATCGGCGAGGACGGCTTTGAGAGACGGCTGCGCGAGAGCTGCGCTTGAAAACAGTGACGTGAGAAGAAGACTGCGAATCATAAACTCTCCTTTTGGTGTTTCGAGCGTCCCTTGGCAAAGGTCGGGAACACAAGCCTCAAGTCGAGAAGCTGGACTTAAGCCAGGCCGCCTGATCCAGGCCATGGTGACCAATTCCGGCGCTGTCGAGGCATTTCTTCAGCGAACTCTTGGATCTCGAGCTAAGAGCGTCTGAGGGCGCGCTCGAGAGCGAAAGAGCCTTGGCGCAGAGCTTGTAAAGCAAAGCCGTTAACATCATTAGGATCAGGAGTTTTTCATGAAAGTCTTTGCTGCCCTCGCTTTATCATTCGCATTGGTCGCTCCTGCAGGGGCTCAAAACGCCCAGCCCGTAAAAATCCAACCTGTCGCGGTTACGGGTTCAGGCCGCATGATCGTTCAATCCAACGGCGCAACGTTCATCGAAATTCAGCCGTCTGAATTCAACGAAAAGACCGCACAAGAAATCTACGAACAACATCGCTCGAAAATGCGCGAGTTGATTCTTGAAGACGAGGCTGAGCGCGCAAACAAGAACATGGAATACGATATGGCCGAGCGTGCGGGCCTCTATCGCAACACCGACACCAACGTGCCAATCAAGAATTCGTTCGTCGGAATCTCGCTGACCGATGGAAAACGCGTCGACGGATTAAAGTTCGTGCCGACACGCCAGCAACGTCTTTACTCACGCGAGAATTCGTACATCCTCGCAAATCCAGATCGCGAATCGGGTGCCGTCGTTACCGCGAATTGCCACAACCCTCAGGGCGCTCCTGACGTGATGAACGTGAACTTCGGTCATTCGGGCTGCTTCGGCTCGATCAAGCTTTTTAAGAAAATCAAGTAAGGCGAAACCTCTCGAAAACAGGCGTCTTGAGGGGTCGGTTGACAGGCCGGCCCCCTCGCACTCAAATATCAGGATGCCTGAACTTCCCGAGGTTGAAACCGTTCGCAGCGGACTCGAAACTCTCCTCATCAAGAAGCCGTCGATCACGCGCGTGAGACTGATGCGCAAGGATATCCGGTTTCCCATTCCGAAAAACTTCGCACGAGATCTCGAAGGCCAAACGATCACGGGCGTGAAAAGACGCGCGAAGTACTTGCTTATCGAAACTCCGAAAGTCGCTCTTCTCTCGCATCTCGGAATGACCGGCAGTTGGCGCGTCGAAAGAGAACCTGAGATCGGTCCGCACGATCACTGTTTGATTGAATTGAGTGACGGGCGGCTATTGATTTTTCGCGATCCGCGGCGCTTCGGCGTGCTCGATCTTGTCGAGCCTGGGTCTGAAGAAACGCATCTACGTCTGAAAGCGCTCGGCCCCGAACCTCTCGACAGAGCAAAGTTCACCGCCGAGTACCTCTATAAGTACTCACGCAAACGTAAGACCGCGATCAAAGTCTTCATTATGGATCAACGCGTGGTCGTCGGTGTCGGCAATATCTACGCGAGTGAAGCTCTCTTTCGCGCCAAGATTCGACCGCAGAAGCTTGCGGGCAAACTCACCAAGCACGAAGCGCAAAGACTCGTCGAAGCGACTCAAGAGATTCTCGCCGAGGCCATCAACGCCGGCGGCTCCAGCATTCGCGATTACAAAAATGCGGGCGGAGAAGAAGGTTCGTTTCAAGATCGCCATCTGGTGTACGAGCGTGCAGGGGAGCCGTGCCGTGTGTGCCAAACACCGATTCGCTCAAAGGTCCTCGGCGGTCGCAGCACCTACTGGTGCCCGCACTGTCAAAAGGTCTAGCTGCCTGAAATCGCGAGATGCCTTCGCGCTGACAGAGTTGATAAACTTTTATCAACAGCAAAGGCATCGGCAGCGTGGCAACAAAGACATCACATTGGATTCTCTTGCGCGGACTCGCGCGCGAAGCTCGCCACTGGAACGATTTTCCCGAACAACTTCAGGCCGCGCTGGCGCAAGCCGGCGACCAAGCACGCGTCGATGCTCTCGATATGCCCGGCACGGGGCGCTACTCGGAAATGAAGGCGCCGCTCTCGATTCGTGAGATGACCGAATTCGCACGCGAAAAGTTTCTCGAAATTCGGCGACGCCTGCGTGATCGGGGCGAAGTGCCGCCGGAGAGGACACGCCTGATGGCGGTCTCGATGGGCGGCATGGTCGCAGCCGATTGGATGGAGCGATGGCCCGACGATTTCAAAGAGTGCGTCCTCATTAACACGTCGTTTGCCGGCTTCTCACCGATGTACCACCGCATGACTTTGGGCGCGATGAGGCACATCTTCGGAACCCTTCAGCGCCGCTCGCCGGTTGAGAGAACGATGCTTGAGATGGACCTGGTCCTGAACCTGCTCGGGAAAAATGAACGCCGCCTGATCGCGGATAAATGGAAAAAGTTTAGCGAAGAGCGTCCCTACAAGCTCGAGAATTTTGCGCGCCAGCTTTTTGCGGCTTCGCGCTACCGGGCGCCGTCTGAACGGCCGTCGATTCCGACGCTCGTGCTGTACTCGCAGAACGACCGCATGGTCTCTTCGGAATGCTCAAAAGAGATTGTCCGGAGATGGCAAACGGATTCAGCCTCGCACGCCAGCGCGGGGCACGATTTAACGATAGATGACGCTCGGTGGGTGATCGAAAAAACACTCGCCTGGGAGTCGAAATTGAAGGAAATTCCAGCTCATCCGAGCTTATAGCCATATGAGCGTCCTCTGGCGGGTAGAGGCCATGGGCTCGGGTTTGCAGAAGGTAAGAGGGAGAGGCTTTATGCACGTATTGAAACCGACACTCTGGCTCGCGACTTTGCTGGTAACGCCGATGGCGTTGGCCGCAACGGGCGCTGGCGCAGATGACGGCGCCGCCGAAACATCGGTTCGTATTCCGGTCGCGCGTGAAGCTGTCGGTCCTGCGGGCTCAGCCTCAACGGTCAAGACTCCCATCTCGAATCAACAGAAGGTGAAAGCGAACGGCTACGATGAGCTTTCGGTTTCGGTAGGGAATGAGGCGTACGTGTCTCGCACGACGGGCGCTTCGAACTTCAACGAAGTCTCCGCTCGCGTGCGCGGCAAAAAAGAAGGCCGGCTTCTCTCGGCCGCAATCGATGCGGGTGCCTCGGTCGCCGCCAACGTTTCGAATTACTCGAACATCGAAGTCCCCGAAGCCTATTTCCGCTTGCAGACGCCGACGACGGCAGGCCCCGCGACGGGCCTGAACGTTGGCGCTTCGCTCACCGCCGGCCGCAAGAAAGAACGTTGGTCAGGCCTCGATTCGGATTGGTCGCTCGGTCTTGTGCAACCGTTTAACAAATTCGATGCTCTTCGTCCGACCGAGCAAGGTCTCGCGGGCGTGTTCGCTGAATCGAATGTCGGTCCTGTTTCGCTGATGGCTTTCGGATCACCTGTTTTCATCCCGGAGCAAACGGCCCCGTACAATTTGAGTAATGGCAGATTCTCGACATCGTCGCCGTGGTTCTCGCAGCCTCCAGATCGCTTGAACATTCTCGGCCAGGTTCGCAACGCCAATTACACGATTCAGATGCCTGAGACATCGTCGATCGTAAATAACGCCTCTTACGGATTCCGCGTTCGCGCGGCTGCGCAAGACGGCGAAGGCGCCTTCATCCAAGGTTCGTTCCTGCGTGCCCCGATGAACTCAATCAACCTCGGCTTCACGGGTCAGCTCTCGATCGTCGAAGGCGACTCTTACGGCGACGTCAACATCATCCCTGAAGTCGTCTACCACACGATCACGGCCGGAGACGTCGGCTATGCCGGCAAGAACTTTGCCGTTGGCGTTTCGCTCTTAAATGAAAAGCCCGAGCAACCCGCGGTTCCTGAAGGCTTTACGACGTCTCATTACAGCGACATGACAATGATCTCGCCGTCGGCGGAAGTGCGTTTTCTCCCTTCGAAAGTGTGGGGCCCAAAAGTTCGCCTCGCGTACCTCGAAACAACGGGCGGAGAAGTCACTCCGGTCGGCGAGTACACGCAAAACGGTAACATGTTCGGGCCACGCATGCTCTTCCGGCACGCGGTCAGCGCCGCGGTTGAAACAACGCTTCACCGTGACGAGCGATGGTCGCTCGGCGCAAGCGCCCGTTGGGTCGAAGAGCTCGACGAGTTGGGTTCGGTTTTGATGAGCGATCTTCGCGTCGGATTCGGAGATTCCTGGAGAGTCGCTCTACAAGCCGACTTCTTGGGATCACGCCAATCAACGAGTAACACCGACACGTTCATCGCGCGCTTCCGGGCGAACGACCGTGCAGCGGTTCGTTTGACTTACCTGTTCTAAAATTCGCTTTCGCAAAAAAACAAAAAAGCCGACGTGGGAAATCCATCGTCGGCTTTTTTGTTTGTTCGGTCTCGAGATTACCGAGGGATGCGGCCCGGAATGGATCCGCGCGGCGGAATGCGCACGGGCGCACGATTTCGAATGCGGTCATTTGAGATTCCCGCTCCCATGAAGTCCAAAACATCTTGGCGATTCGCCGATGGATTTGCGGCTTTCGCAACTGTTGCGAGTGCCGCCGCCATCGCGGCCGAATTCGACGAACCCTTAAATGAGTCGCCGTTCTTCAACTCAACCGATGAAGCGATCGAGAATTCCGGCTTTCCCATGCTGGCCGACGCGCCTGACTTTTCCGAATCGCTTGCGCCAACCGTGATGACACTCGCATTGTCCGCGGGCGCAAGAAGAGTTTCACGCGCGTCACTCGTATCGATTTGCTCAATGTAATCACCACTCGTCACGATGCGGAGTGAGTCGACTGACTTCGAAAAATTGGTCGAACGTGCTTTGACTCGAAGTTCGTAGAGACCCGGTTGAAGATCTGCTTCGACGATTTCGCGAGGGTAAAGCGAAGTCCCCGGAGCGCCTCCGGTTTCAACCTGCTGAAGACCGCCGGTGCGGATCACCTTCAGGGTGTCATCGCTCAAGACGAGATCGAGATCTTTTGATGTTCCGATTTCCGGCTCGTTCTTGAAATCGTTCCAGCTTAAAACGGCGCGAAGATTACATTTACCTGCTTTGTTGTCGTGGCAACGCACGCGAACGCCTTGGTTCGGCGAAGGCAAGAAAGCCCACGAGTCGTTCAAGATTTCGATCGGTGCGAAGTACGTGGCGTTTCCGAAGTTGCCGGCCGCGTTGATCCAGATCACGCCGGCCGCGGTCGCCTTGTTGACAACGGTATTGATGAACCCAGCGCCGTCGCCGTTACCGCCGTATTCCCAAACTTGCGAGTAGAGAACGACGTCGAAGCCGCCGGCGACGACTGCGTCGACGGCCGCTTTCAAATTCGAGTAACCGAAGGCGCTGAAGAGGTGGAGTTGGTATTGAACGTAAGGGGCACGGTCGAGCATTCCCATTACGATTTGGGCCATATAAGTGCCGTGGCGCTCTTCGTTCTTGGGGTCTACCGCAACCGGGCCTGCGTGGTAGGTCGTAAGGTCTGCGATGGCTTCGCGGCCTTTGAAACCGTTATCGAGGATCGCGACCTTGATGGTGCGTTGAGACCGTGTTTCGCGGAAGCGGTCCATGCCCGCTCGCGCATTGATGTCGGCCATGTTAGCGAACGGAGTTCCCGCGATCGCGATCGAAGCGGTCAAATAGCAAACGAGTCCCACGAAATTTGAAGACACCGAGCACCTCTTTTGAGGTCTCGGTCGTACCCCGAAAGCGACCGGGTCTCGAAGGGCCAAGAGCAAGGGCAAAAAAAATGCCGACCCGGTGTGGGGTCGGCATCATAAGTCTTGAAAAGACTTCGTCTTCGAGGTCTCGAGCCGTCGGCCCCAAGGCTTAGTACCAGCCCCAATTCCAGCGGTAGTACGAGTAGTTCCAGCCCGCGTAGTTGTAACCGTAGTAGTAGTTGTACGAGAAGCTGTAGCCGCCGTACCAGTAGTAAGGGTAGCTGTAGCCACGGTTCCAGCAGAAGTACCAAGACGACGACGACGAGTCTTGGTCGAGCTCACCGGCCGGTGTTTGTGCGTTGACGTCAGCCGCGACGAATTTGGCGTCGGCGACGATGTTCAATGACGAAGCGTCAGCCGCGAGGCGGTTTTGCGTGTGCATGACTTGAACTTCGCCAGTCGCTGGGTTTGAGCGAACAACGAGAGTTTGCGGCAAGTCTTTCGAAAGAGCTTTTGTCTCGTTCGTGACTTGGGCTTCGTTATCGAGTTCGTTCGCTTGCGCGAACGAGCCAACCATCAAAACAGCCGCGAGAGCAGCGGCGAATTTTGGCAAAGTGAAACGCATAGAGCCTCCTGAAGGGTTCTTGGGTGTTTGGTTTTCGAAATCTTGGTTAGCCCGCAAAAGCCGCATGACGCAAATGCTTTTTTCGCCTAGCTTGCGCCAACGCATGACCGATTCGCAGCAACCCTCTGAAAATACTTATGAGTTCTACCTGGTCGTGGCACCGGGATTCGAGACTCTTGCAGAAAAAGAAATATCTCGATTCTCATCGACCCCGGTGGTGCGCTCCCGCGGTGGTTTGACCGTCATGCTCCCGTTAGCCGAGGGCCTCGTTCTCAACCGGGTCCTCCGAATCCCGACACGTATCTTGATTCGTTTGATGTCGTTTGGCTGCCGAGATTTCCCAAAGCTCTTTAAGAAGACGGCGGGTTTCGCTTGGGCGGAGTGGGTGCGTGGACCCGTCGAATTCATCGCTTCTACTCATAAATCACGT
>CAJYIL010000447.1 GCA_913774795.1 Pseudobdellovibrionaceae bacterium | reverse complement strand
CCGATCTAATCGATGAAATGAAGAGCCAAATGCGCGGCAGCTTTTTGTCGAATGCAGCCAACCAAATCGCAGGAGCGAGAAGGCCAAGTGCGAGCGACCAATTGATGTGAATTGCTCGAAACGAAATTTGCATCGTATCTAGGGGAAGAACGATTAGCAAAATCGCAGAATACCGACTCCAGGTTTTGTCCATGCCGATCCCACGCGAAAGAGCGTACATCGCGACACCCTTTAACAAAATGGCGGCAATCAGGAAGACATGCCAAAACGTAAAGCTGTTTGAATCAAGCGCGTAAGCGACCGCTTGCGGCGCGAGAGTCAAAGGACGAAGTTTGTGAGTTTCAAATGGCCCTCCGCTTTTAACGAAGTAAATGGGGCCAGCCTCGGTGAATCCAGCCAGTACATCCCACTCTTCAATATTCGGTCCCAGCGAGAACCCGTAGGGATACCAGATTACGAGACACGCCAAAAGCGGACCAAGCAGGGCGTAAGCGCGCCGGATGTACTTATTGTCGATTGTAGTCATCCGCATGACGAACGATGTCGTCCTCTCCAAAGTAGGTGCCTGTTTGAACTTCGATGAATTTTAAGACTGAGGACGAACTTGTGTTCCGAATCCGGTGCTTAATACCCGCGCTCGCGCTGAGTTGAACGCCCGCTTTCGCATCGAACATTTGATCACCGATAATGACCTCGCCTTCACCCGCGATGAAAACCCAAGTCTCCGTCCGCTTCGAGTGCGATTGGTGTGATATCTGCGCGCCAGGGTCGACCTCGATAGCTTTTGCTTTGTAATTTCGCGCGTCAGCTAGAATCTCGAATCGGCCCCACGGTCGAATTTCGAATCGATGATCGGTGATGCGGCTATTACCGGCTGCTTTCATCTGGTCCACGAGCTGTTTTACGAGCTCGGTTTGGCCTCTGCGAGCGATGAGAGTTGCATCGGCCGTGTCAACGACGATGAGATCGTTCACGCCAACGAATCCGTACGTTTTATCGGCAAACGGGAAAACAAAGTTTCGATCTGATTCGATTTCGATCTTGTGCTTGTCGTCAGCTCCGACTCCGATGACCTCCGCCATCGAATCCCAAGAGCCCAAATCATTCCAGGAGAAGTGACAGGGAATGGAAACGTGAGATGGGAGTCGCTCCATAATCGCGTAGTCAATGCTGACTGATCGCACGCGTGAGTACACTTCGACGAAGTTCGAAAGGTCAGGACTTAACTCGTCAATCGCATGCCACACATCAGGAGCATATTGCTGAAACAGGTTTACCATGTGATTGACCCGAAAGATGAACATGCCCGCATTCCAGTAGAACCCGCCTCGCGCCAAAAACTCCCGCGCGGTTTCTGCATTGGGCTTTTCGCGAAAGCCTACGGCGAGAAGTGATTGTGACTCGGTTTTCGTCGACGGACCTGAGGTTTCGATATAGCCATAGCCGGTCGCGGGATAGCTGGGCCGAATACCGAGCGTCACGACCTGATCTGATTTAGCGATCTGAGAGCCTTTTCGAACGACGTCCTGAAAGGCCCCCTCGTCGTCGATCAATTGATCCGCCGGGAAAATGCCGACGACCTCATCGCCCTTTTGTTCGAGCAGCATTCGTTTGCAGACTAGTGCAACGGCGGGCGCAGTATTTCGACCGAACGGCTCGTAGATCGCGTTTGCAGTCGGCATCTGCATCTCTTTCAGTGCCCGCTCCGTCAGCGTCTTCATTTCTCGCGTCGTTACGACCCACGGCTGCCCGAGAGGTTTCAGGCGACGAACGGTCTTTTCGAACAAAGATTCGTCGAGAAGGTCACAAAACTG
>CAJYIL010000446.1 GCA_913774795.1 Pseudobdellovibrionaceae bacterium | reverse complement strand
CGGGAACAGATTCTTCGGAGAAATTTCTTTATTTGGTTGACGAGTTTTTCGAGACGCGAGGGCTTCGCATAAGGGCCTTTTGTTTTATGAGCGCGACGGTTGGTGACCGTCTTTTCGCAACTCCGTGTGCGACTTCTCATGCACGATGTGAGCTCTTCTGATTCGACTTCCAGAAAGGATTGGTTTTCATGAATCTTGAGAAAATTCGCGTTTTAAAACTGATGATACAACCACCGTAGCGGAGGTGGTCTTTGAAACTTTCAAACGATGAACTTGTTTTCGAAGCAGAAAAAGAAATCAAACTCGAACGTGAATCAACGCTGAAGATTATCAAAATTTTTCAAGAAATCTCAGCGCGCAGGATCTATCTCGAGCGCGGTTATCCGAGCTTCTACGAAATGGTCACGAAGCACTTCGGCTACTGTGCAGGCTCCGCCATGAGACGAATCAACGCAATGAAGCTTGTCAAAGAGATGCCGCAGTTTGAAGAGAAGCTCGAAAGCGGAGAGCTCAGCTTAAGTGTTGCCGCCGACGTTCAATCGTTTCTTTACCAGGAAGCGAGGATTGAAAGACATTACAGCGTAAATGCCAAGATCGAGCTTGTCGAAACCTGCCTCGGCAAATCTCGCCGTGAAGTCGAAGAAGAATTCGCTCGCAGAAGTCCCGAACGAGAGAAACGCGAGACCCAACACGCAATCTCTGGCGATCGCCTTCGTGTTAGCTTTTCAATTTCGAAAGAACTCAACGACAAGCTGAATCACCTAAAGGACCTGCTCGGCCACGTCGATCCATCGATGACCACCGAGTCGCTCCTCGAGCGTCTCGCCGAACTCGGTCTCGACAAGTATGATCCCGCACGGAGAGCGGAACGCGCCAAGGTAGGAAAACTGAAACGTGATTCTGCCATGAGTTGCGATCGCGTAGGAAACGGCAAAGCCGGCAACACTGCCGACATGTCCGATGCTCCACCCCGTGCTCACTCGATCTCCGCTGCGGAGGTGAGCCGGTCGCGGTACATTCCTGCGAATGAAACACACGAGGTCCCTGATGATCGACAGGGTTGCACATTCATTTCACGCGATGGTCGCCGCTGCGGCTCGCAGAAACTCCTGCAGCTTGATCACATTGAGCCGTTTGGGCATGGCGGAGCGAACACAGCTTCGAATCTCAGATGGATGTGTGGAGCGCATAATCGCCATCGACCGATGCACTCGTGATCTAGGATTCGCCCGCCTCCGCGCTTGATCGACAACGACTCCCGAGCTACGGTTCAATCCCATGCCTCAACGTCGTCTCGAAACTACGGCCCTCGTCGAACTCGTCTTCGCCAGCGCACTCTGGGGCTTTGGCTTCATCGGAACCAGCTGGGCTCTTCGCGAGATGACTCCCCTCTCGCTCACAGGCCTAAGAATGTCGCTTGCGTGCGCGACAGGATTCGCGATCATCGCGCTAGTCCCTTCGCTGAGACGAGAACTCAACTTCGCGCAATTCAAACTCGCGTTCTGGCCGGGCGTTTTTCTCTCAGCAACGATGTACCTGCAAACGTGGGGGCTTCAAACAACGACGGTTACGAAGAGTGGCTTCATCACGACGCTTTACGTGCTGATCGTGCCCGTCATGGAGCGAGTTCTTCTCGGCAACAAGATCCCGAAATATCACATGTGGTACGTTCTCGGCGCGCTTGTTGGCGTCGCCTTCATCTGTGATCTTGGTAAAAACGAGCAGTCGCTCACCATGGGCGATTGGATCACGCTCGCGTGCGCTTTCGCCGCCGCTCTCCAAATTGTCTGGTTCGGAAAGATCGCTGACCGAATCGAATCAAGTTTCAACTTCAACGTCTATCAGCTTTTCTGGACAGGCGCCGTCCCGTTCATCGCGATGTTCATCCTCGAAACACCGCGGCTCCCGCACACTTTGTGGCCCGTCGTCGGACTCGCCGAACTCGTCTTCGGTTCTTCGCTTGTCGCCTTCGCGCTTCAGGTGCGCGCGCAGAAGAAGCTCAGCCCAAGTGTTTCGAGCCTGATCTTTCTTCTCGAGTCCCCGTTCGCGGCCCTCTTCGGCTTTGCGCTTCTCGGTGAAAAGCTGACTGCCGGCACGCTCATCGGCGCGGCGATCATCATGGCTTGCCTCGTGGCGAGCGTCGTCCTCGGCAAAGAGGCCACCTCAATAGAGTAAGAATTCACGGCGCTGTTCGGTCCAGGCACGCTCGTCAGGAACACAGATGGCGTCGAGATCGCGACAAACCGCCGAGCGATTGTCGATCCACTCGCGCAGCGCGGGCCCCCCATTGATGAGGTCAAACGCCAACCGCGTTTTCTCGTACTCGTAATGAAAGTCGCGCCAAATCGGATAATCGGGATAAAGATTGCGAATCGCCTTCAACCACAGACCGATCAAACGGTAAGGCTTAAATGCCTCATGGTCATAGAATCGATCATCGACATGAATTTGAAATCCCGAGCAAACAACTCCCGCGTGCTTGTGAAACGTCGGGATAAAGTACGTTTCGCGAAGTCGACAACCTTTCATCCAATCCGCGCCCATTCGCGACATCTCTTTGAAGATTCGCGGCATATCGAGATCGGGCGCACCTTGAATCTCGAGTGGGCGAGTCGTGCCGCGTCCCTCTGATAAGGTTGTGCCCTCAAGCAAAACAGTGCCGGGATAAGCTCGCGCCATCGAGAGCGACGCCGCGTTCGGCGAGGG
>CAJYIL010000445.1 GCA_913774795.1 Pseudobdellovibrionaceae bacterium | reverse complement strand
GAGGTTTCCAGTTTCGCTTCGAAGCTTGATCCGCCGAAGCGAGAAGCACCGCCGATGAGCCAT
Source organism: Pseudobdellovibrionaceae bacterium (assembly GCA_913774795.1). Lineage (GTDB taxonomy): Bacteria > Bdellovibrionota > Bdellovibrionia > Bdellovibrionales > JAMPXM01 > CAJYOV01. Next base: position 9,376 of record CAJYIL010000445.1, on the reverse strand, counting down.
CGGTCAAAGGCGAAGAGTTCCCGGCGGTGAGAGTGCCTGCGACTTTGTCGAACGCAGGTTTCAGTTTGGCGAGTTTCTCCATCGTCGTATCGCCGCGAACGAGAAGATCTTTATCTTGCCCACGGAACTGCATGACGAGATCGGTGTAAAAACCGTCAGCCCAAGCTTTCGCAGCCGTCTGGTGCGACCTCAGTGCAAGTTCATCTTGTTCGACACGCGTGATGCCCCACTCCTTGGCCATCACTTCGCAGTGCTGACCCATCGACATTTTCGTGCGAGGTTCGCCGTTCGTGGGAACTTTCGGTGCGAGATCGGCGATCTTCAATTTCGAGAAGATCGACAAACGCTCGCCCATCGTGCGGGCCGCGTTCGCCGCAAGTAAGATGTCGCGGAGTTTGTTCGAAACTTCAATCGGCGCAACCGAGTTGGTATCGTAACCACCGCCGATGCCGTCTTCGATATCGCCGAGCGCGATCTTGCTTGCGATCTGCCAGGTCGTCTCAAGGCCCGTACCGCACGCGCGCTGAACGTTGTAGGCCGGTGTCCACGGGTGAAGGCCGGCCTCGAGAACGGCCTCACGCGAAAGATTCCAGTCAGAAGCCGAATTCATGACCGCGCCGAGAGCGACGTCGCCAAGCGGCGCATCGGCGAGACCGTAGCGAGCGCGAAGCTCAGCCAACGGTGCTGAGAGCATTTCTTTGGCGCTGACTTTTCTGTACGCGGTCATACTCTTCGCGAACGGAATACGGGCGGAACCGATGACATAAACATCACGAGCTTGTTTCATAACTTCCTTCTAGCTGTACGTGTTGATAAACGATTTGAATTTAAATAGTCGAGGAGCGCGCCCTCAGCGGCAATCAGTGGCTCTGGAGAGCCCACCAAGTTTCGCGCGATCAAGGCGCCTTCAAGCGTGCAGAGAATGTAGGCAGCCACGTTTCGCGCCACCAACTGCGCGCGAAGTTCACCGGCCTCTTGAGCTTCGAGAACCCAAGAAGCCAAAAGGGAGGTCCAGCGCTGATACGTTTCGCGGGCTCGCGAGCGGAGGCGCGCGTTTCCATCATCATGCTCGACGGCCGCGTTGAAGACGGGACAACCTCCGGGAATCGGAGATGAGGCATTTGCAAACGTGCGAATGAACTCTTCGAGCTTCTGAAACGGCCGGCGCGTGTTCAGGGGCGGATCGAACTTCGCATGTTCCATGAGATCGGCCGCAAAATTAAACGATTCGAGTGCGAGATCTTCTTTCGAATCGAAGTGGCGATAGAGGCCGCCTTTTTCGAGACCGGTCGCGGCCATGAGTTCTGACATCGATGTGCGTGAAAACCCAGGCGGTTAAAAACCGGGGCGGCGGTCTCGATGATCTTTTTTCGAGTCAGTTCACCTTTACGCATTCTCTGATCCTTGAGAAACGACGAGCTGTGACGGTCCAAAAAAAGTGTAGTTTGAAACCGATCGGTCGCAAACCATATTTTGTCTTGAACACACCCGTGTCGACAACTTGCGACAACGGCTGTCAGCCGCTAGCCTTTGACCCAATGAAGAACGCACTTCCTCCTGAATTGAGCCGCTTGGTCCACGAGACTGTCGAAATCCTGGGAGACGTCATCCGCCGCGAAATGGGTGAAGATGGATTTGCAATGATCGAGGAGATTCGCTCGGAGATGGTGAGCCTTCGGCCGAAAAACCGCGACGAGGCCTATCCGATTTTGCAGAAGCGCCTCGAAGCGCTACGAAAGCTAAAGCCCGAACGACGACTCGACGTCGCGCGCTCGTTTACCCTGATGCTCGAGACGATGAACGCCTGCGAAAATGCGTACCGATCACACCGAATCGCCCGACGAAATTCCGAGACGAACGCGACGGGTCCAGATGAACGTCCTGAGTCGATCATCTACGTTTTGACGGCGCATCCGACAGAGGCGCGATCACCCGCAAACATCGAGATTTTTCACCAGCTGCTTTTGAAACTCACGCCGGTTTATCAGCGGCGTGAGGCGACTCTCACCGTCAGCGAACGAGAGGCCGTGAAGCACGCACTCGAGCTTGCCTGGCATGCGTCGATCGTGCGCGAAAGGAAGCCTCGGGTTGTCGACGAAGCCGATCATATCTTCTCGACAGCCTTGCGCGAGGAGACTTTAGAGACCTTACTTCAAGTTTCGCGAGATCTCGCACCGATTTACATCAGGAGCTGGGTCGGCGGCGACAAAGATGGCCACCCTGGCGTCGATGAGGTGACCTTCCTCGAATCTCTTCAGAAGTCGCGCGGCAAACTTCTTGAGTTCTGCAAACATCGTTTAAAAAGTGTCGAGCACGATCTTCAGCGAATTCACGAGCGCGATCTTCTCACAAGCCTCAGAGAAGTAGAGCGCGCGATCGCCGCATTGAAAACGGTTGAGACGGGCGACGCCAAAAAAGTCGTGAAGGCGAGAAAACTCGCGCGCAACCTGATGATGCAGTATTCGACAAAGATCGGGGCCCTTCACCCGCGCCTCAGTGAGCTGAAGAGTCTCTTTCATTTATTCCCGGCCCTCGTTGCACCGCTTGAATTCCGTGAATCGAGCGACGTCCTTCTCAGTGATCCGTCGGGCCGCACACTTGCGATTGTGCGCATGTTGAAGACGTTAAAGAGATTGAGCGGAACCGAAGATCCCCGCTGGTACGTGCGTGGTTTCATCGTTTCGATGACCAGCGAACTCGAACACCTCGAGGCCGCCGCAGACTTCGTCACCAAAGTTTTCGGAAGTCTCAAGCTCCCGATCATTCCGCTTTTCGAACAGTCGGGCGCTCTTCTCAAATCTGAGGATATCGTCGGGCGCATGATTCGCTCGGTCAAAATCGGGAAAGCCATTCGCACTCTTTGGAATAACCAAGTTGAAATGATGTTGGGTTACTCCGATTCCTCAAAGGAATCAGGTGTTTTACGATCACGCGTTCAGGTCGCCGAGACGATGCACAAGCTCGACCGACTGTGCCGCCGCAACAAAGTTACGCCCGTTTTCTTTCAAGGCTCTGGCGGATCGACGGATCGCGGGGGTGGTTCGATCGAAGAACAGACAAGCTGGTGGCCGTCAGGCGCTCTTAAGAATTACAAGGTGACGGTCCAGGGCGAGATGGTCGAGAGATCTCTAGCGTCTCCCGAGATCACGAGAGGACAGCTCGAGAAAATCGCGAAGATGTCTGGGCAGTGGAAATCGGCCGAAAGCCGGCACCTGTATGCGAGTCAAGGTTTAAACGAATTCGCCGACCTCGTGGCGACCCAATATCAACGAACGGTTCACGATGAAAGCTTTCTGGAGATGATCGGGCAAGCGACGCCCTATAAATTTCTCGATCTCCTAAGAATCGGCTCAAGACCCACCAAGCGAACAACGAGCATCTCGGTCGAAGGTCTTCGCGCCATCCCTTGGGTGCTCTGCTGGACACAAACTCGAACGCTTTTTCCCACGTGGTGGGGAGTGGGTCAGGCTTGGTCGAAAGCTACTGCCGCACAGAGGACCGCGATGCTTGAGGCCTGTGCGAAGTCGCCCGTCGTGAACACTTACGTCAAGGCGCTCGGCTACACGCTCCTTAAAGTTCGCTTAAGCGTCTTCAAAGTTTATCTCGAAGAATCCGGTCTTTCGCGGGAGCAGAAAGATGCGATGTGGGCGGAGTTCTGTACAGAGTTCGACCGCACGATGGAGTTTGTAAAGACGGCGTTGGGGTCGAGCGATTTGGTGGCTTGGAGGCCGTGGCTCGAAGACGCCATCGTTTTACGCTCGCCGATGATTCACCCACTCAACCTGCTCCAAATTCTCGCGATGCAAGAGGGAGACGATGCTTTACTGAGAATGACGGTGACCGGGATTTCGAGCGGCATGATGGCGACCGGGTAAAAATTGGAGAGCCGTCAAGCGGCTCTACAAACTGTCGCCAAACCCGAATTTTTCAGGCGCCTCCAGCCCGTTTGCAATTAAACGACTGCCGGGCGAGGTATCGGGGTTGCTGTCATTTCGGTGCATGAAGTCGGTTTGGTCACTCCTCATTCTCATCGTTTCGTTTTCGGTCTCCTCGCGTGCGTCGAGTTTCATTGAGTACTCGCCCGAGATTCTTCAGCTCGATCCCGACGTTCGCGTCGAGTCAGTGACTCGAGATGGCCAAGACCTCGAGATCGTGCGTCTTGGCAACGGTCAGAGCGTCGAAATTCCTGTCGACCCCGCGTTGAAGCAAGGTCTGAAGCCTGAAGAATTCAACGAGCTCCGCGAAGCTTCGCGCGTCGTTTACGAAAACATGGTTCGCGTAATTACGTCCGATCATTTCAACGGACTGATGAGCTTCTCGAACACCGGAGCTGCGGTCGTGTTGAGCGCGAAAGCCGGCGATACGAAACTCAAACGCTTCAACTGGTTCAGAACCAAACTTCGCCAAGGTCTGACAACGGGTATCATGACGATGGATCCTGACTTGATGAAGAGTGTGCCGTCGAACCTGACGGTCGATCAAAAGCTTGCGCGTTTTTTAAAAGTCGCTTGGCAATTCGTGATCGTCGAGACCGTTCACGCCGGCATTCAGTACTACGATAAATTCTGGTCTGCACCGAAGCTCGTTGAATTCGGGATCTCGATCGACGTGAAAGTCGAACCGCAAATCTTTATCGGGAAATTTAACCCGACTCAGAAAGTGAAGGCTCTCCGGAACAGCTACGCGCTCGGTCTTGAAATGTCGTTCGACTTCAAGCGCATGCGCGGGATGATCCGCACGCGCCTTCGTCGTGAGAAAGGTGCCGGCGGCCTCGGTCTTCCGGCCGCAAAACTCGAGCTCAAGATTTTTCAGACCGATGGCACTCACCGGGTTCAAGGTGGACAATCTTGGTACCCGATCTCTCCGCCATTTGCGAGCTTCGTTCTCGACCGCGATCGTGGCGGTCACTATTTCGCGCAAGGAATTACGATCGGCGCGAACTCCGGAGATCTGATTCCGGGCTCAACACTCACGAATACGTTTGCGAACTATCAGCAAATCGAAAACCCGATTGATCTGAAGATCATCGGCGAAAAAGCGCAAGAGGCTTTCGATGCGGCCGCGACGACTCTCCTCTCGCCTTTGACACCCACGCGCGCGCCGATGTGCTCGTCTCTCTTTGCGCCCGCGATCTAAGCCTGAGGCTGATCGAGCGCGAGGGACGGCTGCGTCTCCGTCGGGCCGTCAAACTCGCGGCCCATCCAGGCGAGCAAATCGGCTTTGCGAAGGGGCTTGATCAAAATGCCCTTGAAGCCGAGTTGCGCCAGGTTTACTCGAGCTTCCGGGCGCGAATCCGCGGTGATCGCAACGACTGGCGTTTCGCTTAAGTGATTCGCCTTTTCCCACTCCCGAATCGCGAGAAGTTCTTCGATGCCGTCCATGACGGGCATTTGAATGTCGGTCAGAACGAGATCGAAATGTTCGGCTTTAAATTTTTGAAGAGCTTGGAGACCGTCGACAGCGAAGACGAGGTCGAGATCTTCTTTTGAGAGATAGAGCTGCATGAGATCGCGGTTTTCGGGGGCGTCATCGACGATCAAAATTTTCTTGCGCTTTGACTGCACGGGGGCGGGAGCCGCGACGGGCTCGATCGAGGACTCGTCAGCGGCCGACGCCGTCTTCGCGACAAACGGCAAAAACTCGAGCGGCTTTAGAGGAGCCATCACAAAATCGGTCACACCGTAGCGCAAGTAAGCTTTCATTCGTCCCGGCGGCAGGATCGTTTGGATCAAACAAACAACTCGTGTATTGGGCCCGACGCGTCCAGGAAGGAACTGGAGAAGCGAGTCGTCGGCGAGAGGCGAGATCAAAACGAGCGAATTCGAAGAAAAGAGATCGACGGATTCAAGTCGAGTCTCGACTTGGCCGCCGCACGCGACGATCAAATCAGCCGCTTGGCGCATGGAGCCCGTTACGGGGCCTAACATGAACGCCGTGCGGCCTGCGAGCGGGTAATCGCGAAGGCGCCAGCTCATCGTATCGTTGGCATCAGACGCGGCGAGCGGCAAATCAAACGTGAACCTCGAGCCGCGACCAATTTCAGATTCGACCGAAAGCTCGCCTCCCATCAGTCGCACGAGATCTCGCGCGATCGTGAGACCTAAACCCGACCCCCCGAACTGGCGGCGGGTCGATGTGTCGGCTTGAACGAAGGAATCGAAGATTTTAGAAAGGGCTTCCGGCTTGATCCCGATCCCGGTATCGCTGACGGCGAAGCGGATCATCGACGTGCCTTCGACGTTTCGGACCGGCTCGACGTGCAGGCGAACTTCGCCGTTCGACGTGAATTTGATCGCGTTCGAAAGAAGATTGCTCAAGACTTGCTGCAGCCGAATCGGATCTCCTTCGAGACCGAGCGGAGTTTTAAAATCGAGATCGAGCGAGAGCTCGAGATTTTTCTCGTGGGCCCGAACGGCCGATAAATCGATGACCTTCGCCAAGACTTCGTGGAGATCGAACGAAATTTTCTCGATCAACGCCTTGCCATCTTCGAGAGACGAGAAATCAAGAAGCGAGTTCAGCAGTTCTAGGAGCGTCTGCGATGAGCGAGAGAGGACTTGCAGATAGCGCTGCTGAAGTTCGTTAAGCGGAGTTTCGAAGAGGACATCCGTCATGCCGATGATCGCATTCATCGGGTTGCGAATCTCGTGGCTCATGCGTGACATGAAACTCGAGCGCATCTTCAACGCGTCTTCGAGAGCGCGAAGCGAAGGGCGAAAGATGTACATCCCTTCCAGAAATAAGACCAACATCACCAGCACGAAAAGCGCGAGCTCCACGCGGGTCGTGGTCGTGATCCGAGCCGTCGAACGATCATCAAGCTCGTTCAGGAGCGCGCGAAGTGAAGCACGGTAGTCTCCGTTTCGATCTTCGATCGTCTTTGCGAGTTTGCGAATTTCGAAGCGCTCTTTTGCGGTGAAGCCGGGCCGGTGTCGGGCGGCGGTGTAAGGAGCGAAATTGAATTGCGAGATCGCTAAGCGCTCAAAAGCATCACCCAATTGCGCGTAGGACTTTGTTCCGGCCTCGATGGCATTGTCGCGCGCGCGAAACTGGGCGGCGAGTTCCGCGAGCGAACGCGCTTGCTCCGCTAGCTCCGAATCACGTGTCGCGAGTTGAACGGCGAGTGCGCCCTTGGCCAAGCGCTGGATGTCGTAGATCTGAATCTCGACGATTCGGGCCAGTTTCTGGTCCTCAACTTGTTTTCGGAGAGCGACCTGCGTAATGAGCTGTTCGAGGACGACCAAAAGGCCGATCGCGATCAATGCGAGAGTGTAGCGACCCATCAAGGATCGGGGAATGAGCCTGGTCAACTGGCTTGCGATTTGCGACCACGGTTTGTTCATTTAAAACTCCCCGACGAATCCGACCGAAACGCCGTTGACGTTCCAGGAGTCGTCTTGCGGTTGAATCCAAGTGCGGCCTATGAGGGCTTCGAACGTCAGACGGTTTTTCTGATCGCTCGTCAGCGGGAGATCGGCGCGAGCGCGCGCGACCGAGAAATTTGAAATGAAATCGATCGGGGCCAGCGTGATTGAATAAAGTGAGCCGTACGAAGCGGAGACCGATGGGGCCAACGCGAAGACACTCTGGCGCTGAGGTGAACGAACATCTAAGAGGGTGGCTTGCGCACCGAATGTCCATGTGAATCGCGACCCGTCCACATCCTGACCGAAATTTAGATAAGCGAGGTGAGAGCCTGCGCCCACGGCATCGAGTCCGGCTCCGAGGCGACGAAGAGGGATCGCAAAATCTCCGCTCAATGATTGGACGAGGCGACCGCGACCGGTCGCGACGATTTCCGTGCGAGCCAAGCCAGTCTCTCCGCTCCGACTTCCGTGGGCTTCAAGCACTTGGGCTTGAATACCGACAACCGAAGCGCGGTCGCGATGGGCTCTCGGCACCGACGTGACGCTTTCACCTTCAACGGGCAGCAAGATGGGCTCGGCATCGGTCGCGGCATGTCGAACGGGGGCTCGTTCAGGGCGATCAACCGCGAGTTCGTATCGGGCCGACACTTCGCCGCTGCCGCCCGCGACGATCACATCGGCGAGAACCCGCGAAGGAGATCCCTTCGCTAGCCAAAGGAGAGCCCCATCAGGAGATGTTTGAAATCGAGTTTGGCCGTGAGGCTCAAAGCTTAAGGTGACTTCGTCAGAGGCTGCGACCTCGACCCAGATTCCGTTCTTCGCGGGCCGGCAAAAAAGCGAAATGAAGAACGCATTCGGAGCGGCGGGGCTCCGATCTTGGATCTCTTCGAGAGATACGTTGGCCTCGCGGCAATTTGCATTTCGCATCCAGTTTGTGTGATCGAAATCGATATTCACGCGAAGACTTTGACTCCCGAGTTTGAAGAGCTCAGAGGGTCCACGGAGTTCGAGGATCAAGAAGCGGTGATCTGTTTGCAGTTTGAAAGGCCCTTTAAATGAAGGGCCTCGAACGAAACTGGCCATCGCCTCTGGCAGAGTGTCCGCGATATGTGACGGAATCTCGATGGCTGTTTGCAGAAGCAAATGATTCTGACTCCAAATCCAAGTCGAGGACGACCGCCATTGCGTCGGCGCGACCTGACCGTCGGCGTCGATGATCGAAATACGTGCGGTGGGTTGCGAGTCTGCGAGGGCTGACTCGCCTATGAAGAGAGCTAAAAATAAGATGAAACCGATCCGGATTTTCACTGGTTTCAGGTTAGGAAACGCTCGGAGACGAGGTCAAGAACGGGACAGTTCAACTCGCGGAGAAACCTGATGGCGTCTAGTAATTTGTGAATAAAACAAGACAATTCGGTCGACTTTCGCTCCAATGAGCGTATGAAAGCTCGTCAGGCTAGTATTTGGTTTGTCTTCATCACCGTTCTTCTTGAATCGCTCGGCATCGGAATCATCATGCCGATCTTGCCTGATCTCCTTCGACGATTTTCATCCGATGCCGACTTCGTTTCGACTTACTTGGGTTACTTCATGTCGGTCTATGCGCTGATGCAATTCATCTTCTCGCCCATTCTCGGTCGACTTGCGGATCGCTTCGGCAGACGCCCGGTCTTGCTGTCATCCATCTTCGGCGCCGCCGTCGACTACCTCATCATGGCGTTTGCGCCGACTCTTCTGATTTTGTTTATCGGCCGCGTGATCAGCGGAATGACGGGTGCGGCCTACACCGTCGCGACGGCCTACATGGCTGACATCTCAGATGAGAAAGATCGCTCGGCAAATTTCGGACTCATCGGCGCCGCCTTCGGAATCGGTTTTATCATCGGACCCGCGATCGGCGGACTCATCTCGCACTTTGGCCCATCGGCCCCATTCGTCGCGGCCGCCGTCATGAACGCGCTTAACTTTTTGTTCGGCTATTTTGTTCTACCCGAATCGCTGAAGCCGGA
>CAJYIL010000444.1 GCA_913774795.1 Pseudobdellovibrionaceae bacterium | reverse complement strand
TGAACGACCGCAACACCGCCCGCGAGTTTTGCGAGGCGCTCTTTCAACTTCTCTTTATCGTAATCAGAAGTTGTCTCTTCGACTTGCGCGCGGATTTGAGCCACACGTGCTTGGATGTCGGCTTTTTTGCCCGAACCGTCGATGATTGTTGTGTTGTCTTTGTCGATAACGATCGATTTCGCCGTACCGAGATCAGAGAGAGTCGCTTGCTCGAGTTTGCGACCGACGTCTTCAGAGATGACTTGGCCACCTGTGAGAACCGCGATGTCTTCGAGCATTGCTTTACGGCGATCGCCGAAGCCAGGAGCTTTAACGGCTGCAACGTGGAGCATGCCACGGAGTTTGTTAACGACGAGAGTTGCGAGAGCTTCGCCTTCAACGTCTTCTGCGATGATCAAGAGTGGACGACCCGATTTTGCGACTGGCTCGAGTACGCCGAGGATGTCGCGCATGTTCGAAACTTTTTTGTCGTAGATCAACACGTAAGCGTTCTCGAGAACGGCTTCCATGCGCTCTGCGTTCGTGACGAAGTAAGGCGAGAGGTAACCGCGGTCGAATTGCATGCCTTCAACCACGTCGAGTTCAGTTGTCGCCGTTTTCGACTCTTCGATCGTGATAACGCCTTCGCGGCCGACTTTTGACATGGCGTCTGCGAGCATTTTGCCGATCTCTGGGTCGTTGTTCGCCGAGATTGTGCCGACTTGTGCGATCTCGTTGTCGCCTTTGACTGGCTTCGAGAGACGCTTCAACTCCGCAACTACCGTTTCAACAGCTTTGTCGATGCCGCGCTTGATCGCCATTGGGTTGTGACCCGCAGTTACGATCTTTGCGCCTTCACGGAAAATCGCTTGAGCGAGAACCGTTGCCGTCGTTGTTCCGTCACCGGCGTCGTCGTTGGTTTTCGAAGCAACTTCTTTAACCATCTGCGCGCCCATGTTTTCGAACTTGTTTTCGAGTTCGATTTCTTTCGCAACCGAAACACCGTCTTTTGTGACGAGTGGTGCGCCGAACGATTTCTCGATAACGACGTTGCGACCTTTTGGTCCGAGAGTGACTTTTACTGCGTTCGCGAGAACGTTAACGCCGCGAAGAATCGCCGAGCGTGCATCTTCTGAAAAACGAATTTCTTTAGCCATTTAAATTATCCCTTAGTTAAAAAATTAAATTGAGAGTGAACCGATCAAGAGAAAACGCCGAGAACGTCGTCTTCTTTGATCATTAAGAATTCTTGGCCGTCGAGTTTCAAATCGGTGCCGCCGTATTTCGAGAAAAGAACTTTGTCGCCGACTTTCACTTCGAGTGGAAGAACGCGACCGTCTTCGAGAACGCGACCTTTTCCTGTCGCAACAACTTCACCGCGTTGTGGTTTTTCTTTTGCGGTGTCTGGGATGATCAATCCGCCAGCCGTTTTTTCTTCCTCCGCCATACGACGAACGAGCAAACGATCATGAAGAGGGCGGACTTTGAGATCCGATTTAGCCATTGTGATGTGCCTCCGGGCAAAATTAAGAATTTGGAGCTAACATGAGTGCCCCGGAAGACCCGTCAAGGTCATCAAAAAACAAATTCTAGAATTCGACGGAGTTGAGTTGAGAAACAGCGCGGCAAACCCGCGCCATCAGCTTGAAATCAGGTATCTGAGATTAATTCTTCGATGTCGGTGATTTTGGGGCGAGCAAAGGCAAGCTCGCTTCGGCCGAAATCGTGGCAGGAACACCCAGAGCCCGCTGGTAGGCAGTCATGAGGTCAGCGATCTCCTCAGCCGAGAGCTTTTTTGCCGCATCTATCATCATCGATCGGTCTTTTAACTGAGACAGGTACAACGTGAAGTAGTCACTAATCGTGAGTTCTTGAACGATCTGGATATTGAGAAGCGCCTGTTGGTACTGCTGGAATTTTCGCTTTGCTTCTTGGGGGCGAGCTGCCTGGGGCTTATCAACCTGCGCTTCGGTCTGGATCTTTTCGAGCGCACCCTTCGCTTCATCGATACGAGACTGCCTCCAGGCCGTAAAACCTAAGACGCCTGACGGATTAATCTCGGCGTAGGCCGAAGAACCAAGAACTAATAAGAGGCAGAATATCAGAGACTTCATCGAGAGAAGACTTATCCAACTTCAATGCCAGCATGAGGGCGAAAACAGCCCATCTCCGCAAAACAAAATGGACGAAACGCGGACCACCCCACGCCGTAAAATGTCCCTCGCGATCAAACCGTGAACACCCTCCCTACCTCTTCGAAGAGATTTCACCAAATCCAACTCAAAGCTCCTTCCAGATGAGATCAAACTGAAGCCCACGGCGAGGCACAGCCATCGCACAATAGGACCACACATTGACGTTTTCTGTCAGGAGTCGGAACGTGCGTTGGCTTAAGGCCCTCATCATTCTAACGATCGCGAACCTCGCGCACGCGCAAAACTCCTGCGTCGACACGTTCTCATCGAAAACGAAAGCTCCTATGAAAGAACTCAAAGTCGCGGCTGTTCAATATCCACTCGCTGAAGGCAGCACGCCGGCTGCCTTCCTCGCAAAAGTCGCTCAATACATTAAAGACGCAAAGTCGAACGGCTCAGACCTCGTCGTCTTCCCAGAGCTCATCACGACCGAACTCGTCGACTGGCACAAAGCCGACATTCCTCAACTCGAAGCAATCGCAAAAGACTTCACGCCGAAATACATTGAGTTCATCGAGCAACAGGCCAAAACGCAGAACATCGCGATCTTGGGCGGAACAACTCCCCGGCTCACTGAAGACGGAATCGTGAACACCGCGATTCTCGCACTCCCGAACGGAAAAACGGTTCTCCAGGACAAACTCTTCCTCACGCCCGACGAGAAAGTCTGGGGCTGGGAAGGCGGAACAAAACTGAATATCGTCGATGCGCCTTGGGGAAAGACCGCAATTCTCATTTGCTTCGACTGCGAATTTCCGGTCGTCAGCAACATGCTCGCGAAAGAGCGACCTGAAGTTTTGCTCGTTCCGAGCTGGACATCGACGGAGAGCGGACTTAACCGCGTCGACTTCACCGCTCGCGCCCGCGCCGTTGAACACTACGCATACGTGATCAAAACAGGAACAGTCCAAGGCGACAACGCGACTCAGCCCCACTTCGGTCAAGCGAGCTTTCACACGCCGCAAGACAAAGGCTTCGCGACAAAGCCGCAAGAAGGCGAGCTTAACAAGGCTCAAATTCTCTACGGCACTCTCGATCTCGAGCACTTGCGCACGCGCAAAGCCGAGAGCGGATACTACCCAGGTAACGAACAGAACTTAAGAACCAAACCCCTCACTTTAGAGAGAAACTAAGATGAAAGCGTTGCTCGCAACAACTGCCCTCGTCGCTGCCCTCTTCACCGGCCAAGTCGCCCATGCGTCTGCACCTCAGTGCGGAGACATGTTCGCTCCGGCCTCTTACAAAAAAGTTTACGCAGACGGAGTTGATCCGAAAGCGGATCCAGAAGGCTATGTTCAGATCGGATACGAATCTGAGTACCTCTTCTCGGAATCAGCCGCGATCCTCCGCGACTATTGTCCGCAAGACATTCCTTACTCGACATGGCTCGCGAAAACCGACGCGCAACGCGTGGCTTGGTTGACGGAGAAGTTCAAAGACAAGCCTGAGCACGCTGCAGGCTCAGGGCTCTTTAAGAAAGTCGACATCGACTTCCTCCCGAACGAACTTCTGATCGATGCAACCGGTAACGCCGAGATCGTCACAGCTCCGTTCAACTCTTACGGTGAATGGCAGCACGCCGTCGACGTGATCGTGTCTCGCTACGGAGCAGGTTCGCAGCAAGCGATGATGTCGAAACCTTCAGAGTCGGCGTTTAAAGTTCGCGGCACGACGTCGAAAAAGCAGCTCATCGACCAATCGCTCGGCTGGCTCGTGTATACGAACCTCCGCGATATGTTCGCGAAGCTTGAATCAGGTGCGGTTCGTTACAAGAAAGATCCGACGAAACTCACGGCTCAGTTCATGGAACACCCGTTCCTCGGCCCCATGACGAAAATGAAGCGTGACCGCATGGAAGAGTTCTTGGCGGCAAACTCAAAAGGTGAAATGTACGACGACGCTTCGAAGTACTTCATCCGTAAGAGCGACGCTTCTTTCAAGTACACCGGTGGCCCGGCGTACCGTCCTGACGTTGTTGGCCCAAAACGTTTCTCTTGGGAAATCCGCAATGCTCACAAAGACGTCGCTGATTTGAAAATGAAAGTCGCTCGCGACATGGCCGCTCACCAACAGGGTCTTGCGAAGTACGAAGCGTTCGCGAAAGTTCCGGCGTTTGATTCGCTCGGTCTCTTCCAGCGATTCCCGGCTGAAACTCAGAGTGCATTGACGGAGATCTTTCCGTCAAAAGCAGATCCTCGCTTCGAATACCCAGAAGTCGAGCGCACGGCTCTCGAAACAGCTCGTCACTTCGCCCTCCCACTCCAAGACTTCGCGCCGCTCGCGAAAGCTCTTTTGGGAAGCGAAACAGCCGCACAGAAGATGCTCCCGCGAATCAATCAGGCTCGTCTCGCGTACATCAACGCGGTTCACGAAGCGGGTGTTGAATTCAAAGCAGGAAAACTCACACGCGATCAAGCGCGGGCGAAAATCATGGGTGCGATCGGAAATTTCGCGGTCGATTCAGGTCTGTCGCACGCATTCGATCTTCGTGCAAAGCGCATTGGCCACGAGCCGACGGCTGAAGCACACGCGAGCTAAATTTTGATTTGAAGTGTTCGTCTGAGAGGGGTTCCGCATTGCGAGTGCGGAGCCCCTTTCTTTTTGGCTAAACAGGCTTACTTACAAACTTCTGTCTTCGAAATGACGTCGTCGATTTTGAATTGGTTGTTCGCGGTGTTAACTGAAGCGAACTGCCCGCCACCGGCAGAAGCCATCGCTTTCAGAGCATTGACCGCTGTCGGAATCGTCTGGTTGCCGGCTGCGTAGTAGATCGTCGAGAGCGACACACGACCCGAAGCCACCGCGCGAAGACCCGCGACATCCGACTGCATCTGTGCCGTCTTGAAGTTACCGTTTGCGTCGGTGTAATCCGTCGGGAAACCGTCAGACAAGAAGATCACGAAGTAGTTGGGTTGATCGCTCGAGTTTCTCTCTGGGTCGGCTTGAATTGCGCGAGTTGCGGCGGCGATTCCGGCTGCATACGGAGTTTGACCACCGTCACCAGCTCCACGGAACGAATCGATCGCGCCGCGCATGCCGTTTTGATCGGTAAAGCCATTGATGTAAGTCTGCGCCGAAGATCCTTGGAACGTGATAAACGACCAAGTGAAGTTCGTCTTGTGCAAGTAGTTCGAGAAGAAGTCGTTGATCGCACCGTACCGGAAAACCTTTGGAGCTGGATCCGACGGCGGGAAGTAGACGTTCTGATTATTGATGATGTTGTAAACGCCTTCCGAGTTCGAACCCGAGGCATCGACAACGAACATGATCTTGGTCTTGCGGTAGACCGTCTCGATCGTGCAAGTCGGATTGGTCGGTGTCGGAGTTGGAGTTCCGTTTTCGACAACGCTTGGTCCTTTATTCTCGACGGTTGAGAAGTTGACCGGGCTACAAGCCGCGACCACGTTCATCAAGATCGGAATTGCGCTGACTCTGAAAGCCATGGCCATCGTTGATTTGTTAAAGCGCATGTTCATAACAAGCTCCTTACCTGATTCGAAAACACGAATCCCAACATCTTGAAATGCAAGGACGTGCCCGCTCGCCTCACGTCAAACGAACCGTAAACCACAAAAGACACCTGTCGAGAGTTTCGACAGCCAGAATCAACCTGGTGGAGCTCGCCGTTTCATCCTGAGAAACCGAAAAAACCCTGTCTCCCGGCGAAGTTGAATTTTCGTCACTCCAGTGCTTCAAAACGTCACCGACCCCCGCTACCATGGGCTCACATGATCGCTTCGATTCGCGGCTCTATTTCGTTTTTATTCGTGATCGCCAACACCATCTTCTGGTGCATGCCTCTTTATTTCTTCGCGCTCCTTAAATGGATTCCCGGCTTTGGCGAAACCGCTTCAAAGGTGATGATCTGGGCGGGAGAAAATTGGATTTCCGGGAACTCAATTGCCGTTCAACTCTTTACGAATCTCCAGTGGGACGTCCAACTTCCCGCAGGCCTCCGGCGCGATGTCTCTTATCTCGTGATCGCGAACCATCGCTCGTGGGTCGACATCGTGGCGGTCCAGCATGCGCTCAACCGAAAGATTCCGTTCTTGAGATTCTTCCTCAAGAACGAACTCCGCTACGTTCCTCTTCTCGGAATCGCCTGGAAGGCCCTCGATTTTCCCTTCATGAAACGCTATTCGAAGGACTATCTCGCAAAGCATCCTGAAAAACGTGGAGAAGACCTCGCAGAAACGAAACGCGCTTGCGATAAACTGAAGGGCAAACCGATTTCGATCCTCAATTTTCTAGAAGGCACGCGATTCACTGAAGCCAAGCACGCCAAATCGAAGAGCCCGTTCCGGTATCTGCTTCCTCCGAAAACCGGCGGCATCGCGTTTGTCATCGAGGCGATGGGTGAGCAATTCGATTCGATCCTCGACATCACCGTTCATTATCCAGGTGGCGCCGGTTCTCTCTGGGATCTGTTCTCGGGGCGCATTCAGAAGATCAGCGTTCACGTCGATCGCATCGCGATCCCGCAAGACATGCTGCGCGGAAATTATTTTGGCGACGAGACATTCCGTCAAAACATGCAGGCGTGGATTCACGAGATGTGGCTTCGTAAAGACCAACGCCTCGCAAGCTTGACCTGACGCCAGCGGCGAGCGCACGATCCTCCCCGTGCACGAGCTACTCCTTTTTA
>CAJYIL010000443.1 GCA_913774795.1 Pseudobdellovibrionaceae bacterium | reverse complement strand
CGCGAAGATCGATGGGACGCCTGCGATGTGGGGAGCAGGGACATTCAGCTCGACGCTCCATGTGTCGGTCAGGAGGCGAGTGAATGGATTGCTCGTCGTGATCCCTGCTCCTACGACTGGTTCCGGCGCCGACGACGCTGAGGCTCGGTTGGTGATAGTCTTGAGATTGAAGAGGCGGAACTCGGCTGCCAGTTGGCGTGCGGACACTCGCGGAGTTAACCGGGACCGAAGCTACGATCATGGTCTTGGTCTGGTTCAAGATGTTGACGACGTGATTGGCCTGATTGAGTGCGTCTTCCTTGAGAAGGGTGTCGAGAAGGGTGATCGCTGCAACCGCGTTCTGCTGGGGGGTGCGAAAAACCGCCGTCCCCTCGACGTCTTGTTGGCCGATGAGTTCTCGTGCTCGTCGCCCGGCCTCCAAGGCGCGCTGTCGCCGGTCCTCGGCCTCCTTTGCAGCCCGTTCGCGCTCCTGTTGCTCACGCTACAGTCGTTCTCGCTCTTGTGTTTGACGCTCCTCCTCCAGTCGGCGACGTTCGGCTTCTTGTCGCACGCGCTATTCTTCTGCTTCTCGGGCTTGGCTTTGTTCTTCCGTCTCGTTGTCGGCCATGAAAATGCCGAAGTAGAGAGGCGTGTAGTTATCTTTGTAGCCTTCGTCGAAGTTGTCGAGTTTGCGGTAGTCGTAGCGGTAGCCGAAGTCGTCGTACTCTACGATCTCTGTCGGTCGGGAGTCGACACCGGGGGAGCTGAGGTAGCCGTCCAATTGTTCCGTCGAAACCGTACCTAGAGGCTGGAGTATGACGCCGACTTCCCTGGAGCTAGACTGGATCGGGGCCGAGGCCAGATCCCGCCTAGGCCTCGGGGAGAGGACGCCCTTGTGGTGAAGACGGCAGCCAAGTCATCGGGGAGTTTCATCAGGATTGAGGGATAAGCTCTATTGTCTTGATCGGGTCGTGTTGGAGTAGATTGGATCTCGTCCGAGTGGTTTGGAGCTAACTCGGTTGAGATGATCGCGGAGTAGATCTTGGACGAGTTCGGGATACCGAACGGGGCGGAAACCTGGCCTCTTCCCGACTGGTTCGAATCCG
>CAJYIL010000442.1 GCA_913774795.1 Pseudobdellovibrionaceae bacterium | reverse complement strand
CAAGAGAGCTCATTCAGAATTTCATGAAGGTCTCAACTGGTCTGATCGCGCGATTCATCACGAAAGCCCGCAAAGGGAAGCCGTTCGGAAAAAGATTTTGGGATGGCCTCGCGTTCACCAGAATTGTAAAGGGCCAAAGAGACGAACGAAATCTCGAGAACTACCTCAAGAAAAACCGCATTGAGCGAGAAGACGGCGCCGAAATGCGCCGGGCGATCGAATTCCACGAAAGCATTGAGCGAGAGGCTCGGCGAAAGTGCATTTCTTACGAGCACGCGCTTGCCGCGAGGCTTGAGTCAGCTTGGTAAGAGTGGCCCCGAATCGCCCGAACTAAGTTCAACTTTTTTGCCAATCTTTCTCGATTTCCCGAGCAGATCTCTAGAGCTCAAACTCTAATTAACGAATTCATTTGCGGTTTTGTGAGAGGCTGGGTACCCACTCCTGCATCAAGGAGTGACTCAAACTTATGCGCGCGATGTTGGCTTTTGTCTTCGTTTTGCTTCTCGCTCTGCCGGCGATTGCCGGAGTCTTAAAACTCGAAGATGGCACTCAAGTGGCAGTCCAAATTTCTCGGGGCACACAGAAGAGTTCGCAAGAAACCTTCGTGCTCGTGAACGGCCTCATCTACGCGACGTCTCGCTGGAACGCCGTTGCCCGCGGCTTAGCAGACTCAGGCGCAACCGTCGTTCGTTACGCGCTCCCCGGCCAACCCGAAAACTTGCGCCTTCTTGCAAAAGGCGAAGAGCCAGCGCATTTCGCCCGCGGCCTCACGCTCACTGACATGGCCGAAAACCTTCGTCGCGTTTTGCGTGCTGCTCGCATCATGGGCCCCGTGCACTTAGTCGGTCTTTCTTACGGGGCCTCGGTCGCCTCCGAATTTGCCCGCCTTTACCCTGCGATGGTGAAGGATGTGACTTTCGTTTCTCCTCTCGTCATCTCGACCGACGAGTACGACGCTGGAGGCCTTGCGCTTCGTGAGTGGCTCGAGGGCGTTCGGTTCTGGGAGAATTCGCCGTGCACGCTCTACGGCGCGTTTAATCCGTTTCTCTGCACCGCTCAAGATTACTGGTACGATTCGTTTTACAAGGCGATTTACCAAACCTACTTGAACCAGAGAATCGATGACATCCCGAAGGGTCTCGATGAAGCCGTCTATAAAAAAGCCGTCTTCCATTTGGTGCGCGCGGCTCGCGATTTCGATTTGCGAAAAACGATCGCCGGTCTTCACAAGGTCTCAATGTTCGTCGGCGCTCTCGAGGAAAAACAGCTCGCTCAAGATCAGCGTCTGGCCTGGCAGGCGGTGCCCGAGGCTGAGCGCGTCAGCTTCCGCGTGTTCAAAGGCGCCCACCATGCACTTCCCGATGAATCGCCCGATGAGTTGATCGAGCAGCTCCTCGGCGTCGCCCAGCACCAGCTCACAAGCATGTAAGGCTTTCGTTTCGAAATCCTTGGACTGAACCGGCAGCACCTGCCACCCGCTCAGACCTTTTCCGCCAAACATTTCGATAGATCTAGGTGCCGAACATGGGGCGCACCAAAGGCCGGAATGATCACGCCGCTCGATTGAGAACTTCGTTTTCCATCTCGTCGAAGATTTTGTAATCAGTCGCCTTCCACATCGGATGAGCTTCTAGGAAAATCTTGACGAGGTTCGGGTCGAACTGGCGACCCGCGAAATCCATGAGCTCTTTGTAGGCGACTTCAGGTGCCAAACCGCGACGATAAGCGCGGTCGGCCGTCATCGCATCGTAGGTGTCGGCGATGAGAATCATGCGTGACGCCAGAGGAATTTGATCCTCCTTCATGCTCGCATGCTGCTCTCCCGGATAACCACGTCCATCCCAACGCTCGTGATGATGAAGAACACCCGGAAGAAGTCGCTTGTAAAATTCAATCGAGGCAAGCGGAGTGAGGATCTGCACGCTTTTCTCAGGGTGCGTTTTCATGACGGCAAATTCCTCGTCCGTCAGTTTCGCCGGCTTTAACAGAATGTCGTCGGGAATTCCGATTTTACCGATGTCGTGAAAGAGGCCCGCGAACTCAACGATTTTCTGATCGAGCTCATCGAGTCCGGACGCGCGCGCAAGCAAACGCGAGCCTCTCGATACCCGAATGCAGTGTTCGTAGGTCGCTTGATCTTTAACTCTCACCGTCTCCATGATCGTTTTTGCGACGTCGAGAGACCAGGTCGGAATGTCTGTCCATGCCATATCTCTTTATCGGACGAAACCGCCCGAGCCTAGAGACGGCCCTAGTGAAATCGAAGACATGTGTCGAGATGAGACATCAGCGGCGTCGAGGCGCCAGCGCCTTGGCCCAATACTCGCGGTCGTAAGACGCCGCAGCCTCGTTCCATTCGGCATCGCTGATCACTTGGGAGAGTCGGCGCATCTTGGTTTCGTTCGGCACTGTCTGGTCTTCTAGAACCCGCCTAAACGAAGGATGTTGATCAAAGTTCGGAGCGAGCTCAAACATCAGTGCCGCGTAGCCCGCTAAATCCGAGATGGTGCCGAGACCATAGCGCCGAGCTCGTTGAATGGCGACTTGCACTCGAGCCTCGAGCGCGTCTCGGTCGATGAACTGGACCGGCCGCGAGTGATGATTGCGCATATGCCAGTAGATCACCTTGACGAGATCGCGGTCGATCGCTTCGGCACAGAGCTTAAGCTGGGATTCACGAAGTTGAACGAGGCAGTCTTCTGGCCGGGGGAGGCCCGATTCCGCGCGGAGCAGATTTTCATCGATCGTGACGTCGACCGAGTCGAGATCCGGAAGCGCGAAGGCCTGTGCTGGGCCAAAAAATGTCGCGCGCTCTTTTGGGTTCCAGGTGCGAAGAAGAATCTCGAGAACGGCTGCATCGTGAAAGCGGAGAAAGTAGGGATTCGAATCTGGTCCCCGCGCGATGACGAACTTCTGAAAGTGGGATGCGAGAGTGCGAAGGTCAGCCTTGGAAGCAACGAAAAGTCCCCAGCGCTCAAGCGAAAGCGAGTTCAAAAACCATTCAAGCGTTGCTTCGTTGAGTTTCACCAGAACTGGTGGCTCGTAGGTGACTTTATCCCAGGCGATGAGGTCGTAAAACAAAGGATCGGTGTCCTTGATCTCCAGGCGAATTTTCTCGACCGCATCCGGCACTTCGAAAAAGGAATCGACGAGTGCATACAGCTCGCCCGCCCCCACCCATTGCTCGAGTCGCTGACGAGAAGTCGAAGTCAATTTGCGTGCGGTCGCCGAGATGTTCATGCCTGACTTTTCGGAGGTCGAGTCGCGCGACCTAAGGAGGTTCAAACAACTTTCACAGTGTTCTCATTTTGAGACATAGCGACGCGCGTTGTGCCCTTCCACTTGTCTCCAATCGCGATAGTTTTCTAAATTCGAGCAAGCGACAAGTTGGAGTGAAATTGAGCAAACGCACGCGACGAAACAAGCGAAAGCTGAACGCAAAAGAACGCCTGGCCGCCAAACTCTTTGGCGACAACCGCGAAGAGACGCTCGGCAAACCTCCGGGCACCGCGATTCACGTGGGCCCCGTCTACGATTTTGATCCTTACCTGACGCTCTTTCGTTATCACGCAGGTGAATCGAAAGAGTTCGACCGCGTCGATCCCAAAGATCTCCCGCAAGAAATCAAAGGCGCCGACTACGTCAATTGGGTGAACGTCGAAGGCCTCCACAACGTGAAGCTCATTCAAGAGGTCGCCAAACTTTTCGAATTGCACCCGCTCACCGTCGAAGACATTCTGAATACCAATCTTCGCCCGGGCTTCGAGACATTTCCCGGTTACTCGTTCTTCGCGCTCAACATGCTCTACTGCGCCGATAATGGCCAACTCACCGAAGAACACGTTTCGATCATTTTCAAGGGCAACGTCGTCTTGACGTTCCAGGAAACGCCAGGCGATGTCTGGCAAAAGATCCGCGACCGAATCCGCGCGCAGACGAGTCTGGTTTGCTCACGCGGACCCGACTATCTCGTCTACATGCTCATCGATTCGATCGTCGACGGTTACTACCAAGTGATCGACGGCCTCGGAGAAAAGATTGATGACGTCGAAGAGGAATTGTCGCTCGGCCCTCGCAATATGATGCTGAAACGCACCTTCGAACTCCGTCGCGAAATCCTCATTTTGCGAAAGCACATCATGCCCGTGCGCGACTTGTTCTCGAAAGTTCAAGTGAATGGCGGCGTTTTTCAGAATCAAACTCAAGTGTTTTTAAAAGACCTCTCCGATCACATTCTGCAGGTCACCGAAAGCCTGACGCTCTCCATGGAAATGTCGAACGTCTTGATC
>CAJYIL010000441.1 GCA_913774795.1 Pseudobdellovibrionaceae bacterium | reverse complement strand
ATGATTCGGTCTGGAGCTTGAGGGAATCTGAACAACTAGACCAAAGCCCATCAAATTCTGAGACGCTTTTCACGATAAGTCGATCGTATGAAAGCACCAAAACTCCGCCTGACCGTAGACAGCGCGATCATGACCGTAGCGGGAATCACTCTCGCGACGAGCGTGTTCTTCCTGTTGCAAGATGGGTTCTTTAAGGACTACGACGCCAACGACCTAAAAGCCGTGGGCACGTTCAAAATGAGTCGAAACGACGTTCGTCGCCGTGTCGATTCGGGAATGACGTGGTCGAACGTCGAAGAGAAAGAGACTGTCTACGAGGGCGACTCGATCTTTACGGGCGAGAGCTCCGAAGCCTCCATTCAACTCGAGAACGGGACATCGATCAAAGTCGATCCGAAGTCACTCGTCGTCATCCGAACGAAAAATGGCAGCACCGAAATCGATCTGATGTACGGATCATTACAGGGAAAGATCGCGACGGCTGACCCTCTCGTCATCAAAGAAAGTGGCGTTGAACAAAAAATCGACGTCAAACCGAACACGCAAGTTCGAATCGTAAAGCAAGAGAAGCAGAAGATCGTTCGCGTTCAAGTTGAAAAAGGCGAATTGAACGTCGAAAATGAATCAGTCAAACAAGACGAAGTCATCCAGCTCTTCGAGAAAAAAGCCGTCGTTCAAAAATCTGTCGTAACTTTAGTTTCTCCTTCAAACGGAGAAACGAAGTGGCTCCCGATGGGGTCCTCACTCAACTTCCGCTGGAAATCAGCGGGGGCCGCAGTTGGCAAACCCGCCCGCATTGAATTCTCGCGTGAATCGCATTTTGAAAAGCCGTTCTACTCAGCAGAAGCATCGGGCGATCGTTTCGCCGTCAGTGATTCGAACTTGCCGGAAGGCAGCTTCTACTGGCGCGTGAAGCCTAAAGATGGCGATCCATCGCTCCCCGCTTTGATGACATCCTACGCCGATGTTCCCCCGATGCCGGTTCTTCCGAAAGAAGCTCAAGTTTATTCGCTTGAGGCCGACCGCGATCAAGCTCTGAAAACCGTGTTTTTCACGTGGGAAGACAAGTCAGGATCGGTCGACTATCAACTTGAAGTCGCTCGCGACAGCGACTTCAAAGACGTCGTCAAATCGAAACTCGGAAAAGAGAAAGTCGAACGTGTCGTCGATCTCGGCCCGGGCACCTACTACTGGCACGTCAAAGGCCGCCATCCCGAGCGCGAGAACGCCCCGTTCTCGCGGTTGATGTCGTTCTCGATCAAAGCCGGTGCGCGCGTTCCCGCGGTTCCCCAAATGACGCAATCCGAACTTGAGTACACGATTCCGGAGAAGACGCTTGCGAAATTCCCGGCCGCGATGGCAAAAGCCGGCCGCGGTGTAAAGCCTGAGAACGTGGAGCCGTTTTCGTGGAATGCGGTTGAGAACGCACAGTCGTATGAAGTTGAAGTCGCCCTCGACGAAGACTTCACGAACGCGGTCCGCAGCGACAATGGAAGTGCCACGCAATTCAAACCAAAAGAAGTTCGCCCAGGTTGGCTCTACATGCGCGTTCGTGCACGCGGGGCCGATGGCCGCATGGGTCCGTCGTCGAAACCGGCGCGCCTGCATGTCATGATCCCTCCACCGGAGATGAAACGAGTGAAGCCGGTGGTCGCGACGTTCAAATCAGACTCCGAGTTGAAAAAAGCCGGTCACGAATTCAATCTTCAGTGGGCGCCTCAGCGTTTTGCCGCCGCCTACGAACTTCAGTGGGGCGCCGATCCTCAGTTCACGAAGTCGAAGAAATTCAAAGTTCGTGAGACGAGCCGACTTCTCAAAGTCACAAAACCGGATTCGTATGCGGCGCGCGTAAGAGCTCTCGATGCGGACGGAAATCCGATCTCGGTTTACTCAGGTGTCGAGGTTGCGTCTTACCGCAAGGAACTCTTTATTCCACCGGTCGTTCAAAAACCGGCTGTGAAAGCTCCGGAGCCACGTGTTCCGGCGTCGGTTCAAGGCGGAAGCCTCATCTCGTCACTGCCGATTCCGCAACTGCGTGAACCGGCTTCGGCGAGCGCGTTGGTTTCGCTCGAAGATGCTCCAACATTCGTAACGTTCAAGTGGAAAGCGTTAAAGGGCGCGCAGTCGTATACGATTCAGATTTCGAGCGACGCCGATTTTACGAACGTCGTGAAAGAACAAAAAGTGAACGCGAACTCGTACGTCTTCCAGAAAGGTTTGCCTGAAGGCAAGGTCTTCTGGCGTGTGCGTGCAAATACGAAGACCGGCTTCTCAAACTGGTCAGATCCGAACGACATCAACGTGATTTATCAGTGAGAAAAAAGAAGAGCGAAGGCCTAGCTCATAGAATGAGTTGGACCTTCGCTCAATGTACTTCACGGACCCGCGTTTTAAGTGGGTGGGTGAACTACGTTTACCTCTCAACGAGAGGATTTTTAGACGTTTTGCCTGCACCTACGTCGCTTGTAGAAACTCCGCCTGAGCCTGCAATTCCACCGGCAGAAGATCCGCCGATGACATCGTCCTTGATTTCAGTCGCCTTTGAAGAACTTGATTCTTTAGATCCGTACTTCGACTTTTCCATCGAATCCTTATTCATGTATCTCCAGCTCCTAAAACTTTCGGTTAGTGGTTTCGGGAATCGCGATCGTCACCCGTTCGCGCGCCCGAATTCCGATCAGAGGCGTTGAAGGTTTCGACGTCACGGTTTCCCGTGGCAACTCGACCATCAACGTTCGTCGAAGAAGCACTCTCGGTTTTGCTGGTTTCACCAGCGCCCGTTTTCTTGCGACCCTCAGGCTTCAATTCCTGCGAACGTTGGTTCGCCATGTTCTGAACTTTCTGATTGTCGCGAGTTGTTTGAGTTGCCATTTCGACGCCCCCTTCACTGAAACCAGAGTACGAAAGGTGAAACCGAAATTCTCCCGTGCAAACGTGGAGAGACTGTCGCGAGCCCATCACACGAAAGGTTTTGCCGAACTCGAATGTGTGCGCTCTTATGGATCCCATTCGCCACACTTTGGTCGAGCCAAATTATCACGGAAATTCCAAGCCGCCGATCCCTCGATGTGTGGCACGATGAGTCTGTCACCTGGAGGACTTTCCCAGTATGGGTATCTTCAAACTCGATACGCCGGCCCGCATGTTGTTCTCTCAAATCTTAGAAGCCGGAAGCCGTCGGATGCTTGCGTGGAACGCGCGCAGTCCGCTTCTGACCCCACCGAACGTCATCCGCGCAGATCGACGTTTCGAAACGCGCGCTTGCGATTCGCAGCTCGTGTCAGATTTCAAAGCGAAGCTTCGTCAGACCGAAGATCTCATCGGTAAACTTGGTTTTTCGCTTCGGGAATTGACCCGCGATTAATGGTTTACGACAGAAACCGGTGCGCGAGATCCTCAAACACTTGAGCCGCCCGTTTCACGTTTTCTTTCCAGTCACCGGCGGCGTGATGATCGCTGCCATCGGAAATGTATTTCACCGACGCAAACTCGATCTTCTCCAGCGCGCAGACTTTCGCGAGCGCGTAGGCTTCCATGTCGACAACATCGCACTCGAGACCGGCCGCGCGAGCGGCATCGGCTTTCGTCGTTTCGAAGTTATCGCCGGTTCCGCACCGGGCCTCCGGGAGTCCTTTGAATTTTCGGGCGACTTTGATTTCGCCGAAGATCGAATCGAATGGAGTCTCCCCGATTTTGAAACCGAGCGGTCTCACATCCATGTCGCGCTGAACGAACGTTGAACACTCGACAACCGCATGCGTGGGAAAGACGTGGCTCCCCGCAGTACCGACGTTGATGACGAGATCAATGTCATGGCCGCTCGCTCGTGCCTCGTAAATGAATTGAGTGAGATGGTAAGCCGCATTCACTTTACCGACGCCGACATACAGGACAGGCGCGCCGAGATTCTCGAGGCGACCCTGCACTTCGTCTTCGAGTGCCGCGACAAAGAGGACGTTCACGGCGCAGGCGTCGCGGTCGGAACTGGAGCGACCGGAGCCGTTGCCGTTGCCGAAAGCGGGGCCGCTTGGCCCGTGCCCGGAGGGCAGTCGCGCATGTGAACGAGTCGTGCGTTCGAGTAGGTGCCCGAGTTACTCAAATCCCAAGGCGGAAACGGATAGAAAACGACATCGGCGCAGAAGCCCGGCTTCACGACGGCCCAGCGACGATCGTTGCTCGAAGCGGTAAAGATGATGCCCTTCTCGTCGCGAATCGCGACCGCAAACGACAGCACGGCATCGTTTTGTCCGCTCTGGATGACCGCGACGTTCGAGTTCACGTGCTGAACGTCGACGACTTGGCCCGAAACCGTTTTTGAGAAAATGAGGCTGTAGTTTTGCTGAACGATCCAGACGACCGCGATGACGAAGACGACAAGCAGAAGAAGGTAGGTGAATTTTTTGAAGCTTTGCATATGCGCCTGAAGTTACTTCGCGGGTCTGCGCCTGGCAAGAAGTCTAGGCGGCTTTGGGCCTCAAGGCTCGGGGCCTGGTTTGGCCTTTACGATTGGCGAAAAACGCTGTCGAATGAGAGAACGAATCCCTTAAGTCTTGCCGGAGCTCTCGCCAGTGAAATCGATCCTTCACGCGCTCGCAGTGTGCACCTTGGTTCCTCTTGCCGCCTTTGCTGAGGACGCGGTCACCGCTTTGCCGGTCGCGACGCCGACTCAGGTTTCGGCTTCGACCGAAACCGCGGCGGCGACACCAGAGACGATCGCCGCTTGCAAAGCTCAGATCGAAAAAACCGTTCGTAAAGCCAATCGCGAGCGTCTTGAAAAACAGTGCGAACGAATGATCACTCTTGCCGGTTGCGCAAGCGAACAAGGCCGCGTCATTCAGCACATCAACTTCGATTCCCAAAATAAAAAAGAAGGACAGTCAAAGCGTATTCTCGTTTTGGGCCTCATTCACGGAGATGAACCTCTCGCTGGCGAAATGGCGCTTGAGTGGTCACAACGCCTGTTCACTCTACGCGACGAGAAGAAAATTGAAGCGCGGAACGATTGGCGCTTGGTTCCGATGCTGAACCCGGATGGCCTTTAC
>CAJYIL010000440.1 GCA_913774795.1 Pseudobdellovibrionaceae bacterium | reverse complement strand
GTCGGCAAGATCGCCACGACACACGAGAAATTAATGGTCGTGTTGAAGGATGGGCCTGTCGCTGAATTCTCCGGAACGGTCTCGCGTGGAGCTGAAAAGAAGCTCATCACAAACGCATCGACGGGTGCAAAGCGGCCAATCATGGAAAAAGATCTTTACGACGCCGGTTCGTTCAATCTGAAGGCTGATCATCGCTATTCGATCAACGGTGAAGCTGCCCAGTATTGGTCAGTCGGATCGCTCGAAGAAACGCTCCCGACGATCCGCCAGGAAATTCGAGTCACCAACGGTATTGAGTTGGTCACGACGACGATGGACATGAGGCCTATTCGAGTCCTTGATACGACGAATCCGGGAGTTGCAAGCTTGCTCGAGGCCGCAGGTGTGCCGTCTTTGACGTCTCAAACTTACGAATATACCCAGGCCCTCGGAAACGCTGCGCGCGCAAGCGGCTACGATGGTATTCTCTTCCAGTCGGCAAAATCAGGAGGCATCAAAAATGTCGTCGTCTTTAAATGATCTGCTCTTTGTGAAAGTCCGGAACCTCTTGAAGCGCGAGCCTTCAAGCCAAGACACGAACGGCGAGATCTTTGCTCTGACCCATTGGAACGCCTCACTCGTCGACCAGGTGAGTGAACGATTGTTAGAGCAGTCTCCCACCGAACAAAACGTCCGCGACCTTTACTACTGGGGACGTTTTTGTTTTTGGAAACTGCGAGAGATGAACCTGGCTCCGGCTGATCTTGATCGTTTGCATGGAATGGTTTCGACGATCGATTTCATGTTCAAATATCTCGAGTATCCGACCCAAATTCCGTTCAAATATTGGTCTGACATCGCTCCTCATCTCGTCGATGAAGTCCGCCGTTTCAGGGCGCAATCCAAAAGCTACGATGAGTTTTGGGCGAACGGCTTGGACGCGCGTCCGCTGACGGCGAAAGACAAATGGCTTGAGTCGAATCCCGAGACTCAAGAGATCTGGGACAAGCGCCAAGGCGAGAGTTTCGGCCTTTAAAACGATTGCTGAACGCCAAGAACGGCGTAGTGCAACCACGCGAAGTTGTAAACGTCTCCGCCACCGTCGGCGCCGCCTTCAACCGTGCGGTAACCAAGTCGAAACTCAGTGAGCTCGGATGGGCGGTAGCCCACAGTAAGCGCAACGTCTTCGGCGCGGCCCTGTTTTGCAGCGAGAGCGTCGATGTCGAAATTCAAATGGATGTTCGCATTGACGTGGAAAGCGCCGGAAAAGTGAAGCAGAGGCACGAATCCGACGTTACTCCGCTCTGCACTGAAGGACCCTTGCGAGACACGGATGAGAGCATCGCGAATTTTTGCGGTCGCACCCACTCTCAGTGTCCATGAGTCATCGTTCAGAAAAACGTAACGATAGGTGAGCCGGTACGAGTTGAACTTGTAGCGTGCATCAATATTCGATGCGGGGCTGAAAGTTTGACCTTGAAATTGAATCGGCTGGTCGGGACGGCCGCTGACGTCGATCGTGAGTGGCGCGTAGAGGGCGCGCAGCTCATGGCGCTCGGAGAGTCTGTAGCCGAGATAGACGCGGCCTGCGAGGTGCGCTCCGTTCTCCAGGGCCGCGATCGAGAAGCGGGTGCCGGAGTCAGATGGAATTTGGGCTTCGTTCTTTCCCTGCCAGACGGGGCCTGCCTCCGCCTCGACCCAGAAATTTTGCGCGTGAGCGGTCAGAGCCGAGAAGATGAGAATTAGAAATGCCATGGGTGCCGCCTTTTGTTTTGAAAACGGTAGCATCTGATTCGCGCGATCAAACCCTCACCATGAAAAGTTATCGAATTTTGCACGACTCTTAAGCGAATTCACGGGACCGAATCCATTGAACGTTAGGGATTGCCGAGGAGCTGTGCAAAGTCGGTTCGTGGTTCCCGAGAACAGTTAAAAATTCTAGATTGTTGATTGACAGTCAGCCTGCTTTCCACCAAATTGGCCCTTCTTCGATCCTATGTGGTGCGCTAGCTCAGTTGGTAGAGCACATCCCTTTTAAGGATGGGGTCCATGGTTCAAGT
The DNA here is from genome assembly GCA_913774795.1 of Pseudobdellovibrionaceae bacterium. Classification (GTDB taxonomy): domain Bacteria; phylum Bdellovibrionota; class Bdellovibrionia; order Bdellovibrionales; family JAMPXM01; genus CAJYOV01. Next base: position 2,168 of record CAJYIL010000440.1, on the reverse strand, counting down.
CCATGGCGCGCCACCATTTTTTCGAAGAAAAGATCGTCCTTGCGTTCCCATCGTCTAGTGGCCTAGGACACCACCCTTTCACGGTGGATACTGGGGTTCAAATCCCCATGGGAACGCCAATTTTTCTCTCAGGCTTCGCCTCTTCCATTCCCGAATCTAAAACGACTCCAATTTCAGAACAATTTGGCAGGCTCTTGCTGCTCGTGACTGCGCGCGGCCCGACATCCACGCATTCGCGCGTGGCTCAGTTTATCCGACTTATTCTTTGGCGTAACAAACGGCTTCAATATTGTGGCTGTCGAGATCGTAGATGTAGGCCGCGTAGGTATTCGCTCCATGATCGGGTCTCAAGCCAGGTTCGCCGTTTGATTTTGCGCCGAGACTCAAAGCGGTCTCAAAAAACGTTCGAACCTCTTCTCTTGTATTTGCCGACAGCGCGACGTGTACGCACGTCGTGATGCGATCGCCTTTGGCCTGCTTTAGCCAAAACGGAGCGTGGCCCTTGTGACCGAAGCCTGCATAAGGAGGAGCATCGTGAACCAATGTTTGCCCGAGAGTCTTCAATAAACTCTCGTAGAACGATTTGCTCTTATCTCTGTCTTTCACCATCAGCATCAAATGATCGATCATAAAGGGCTCCTTAAACTGTCGGGAGAGTGCCACCGTCGATGACGTACTCGGCTCCATTAATTGAGGCGGCTCTCTTCGATGAGAGAAACGCGATGAGCTCGGCGACTTCTTCTTGATGAGCGGGGCGACCGATCGGGATGCCTCCGAGAGCGTCCATCACACTCTGGCGCGCTTGTTCGACCGTGATTTTGTTTTTCTTGGCGATCTCTCCAAGCCACGCATTCGAGGCGTCGGTCTCGATCCAGCCCGGCGAAACAGAATTGACGCGAATACCTTTCGGACTGATTTCTTTAGAAAGACTTTTGCTGTAATTCGCCAGCGCGGCCTTGGCAGCGGCATAGGGAATCGTTGATTCGTAAAGCGGTAGACTGCGCTGGATACTAACGACGTGAACGATCGAACCGTGTCCTTGCTTCAGCATCTCAGGAACGAGCAATCGATTGAGTCTGACTGCGGAGAACAAGTTGAGGTTCAAAGCATTTTGCCAGTCTTCGTCGGAAAGAACGCTAAAACCTCCCGCGGGAGAACTCGAGCCACCGACGACATGCGCGATGATATCAACGCCACCGAATCTCGAAAGAATCTCGTTTGCTAAGCAGCTCGTGCCTTCAAGCTGGCCGCAATTTTTTGATTTCGCAATTTACAAGAACGGCTTGAGCTCAGTTTTTTAGATCGGAATTGGCCGATAGGGACTTTTTTTCGACCAGGATAAAGGCGCCCGTAATTTTCTTCTGCTCATCACGAACAGCTTTTGATGTCACCATCACCTTTTCATCGGTACCGTCGTCGGCCTTAAACGTCATCTCGATCGATTCGCCGTACTCCTCGCCTCTCAGAGCACGCGCGACGGTAAATTCGCTCGGCGGAAGGGGCTGACCGTCTTTCGTAACACCTTTCCACCTGACCGCCTGTTCCGAATCAAGCGCCGGAATTTTCGAAGTCGGGAGATAGTGGCGCATCTCTCGGTTCGAGAGAACGAGATTGCCCTCTTCATCGGTCACGCCTACGGCGAACGGAAGCGACTCAAGGACCATTTTCAGTCGCGCCTCACTCCGCCGAACTTTCTCTTGAAGAATGCGGCGCTCGGTTGTGTCGAGGCCCGCTAGCATAACTCGGTCTCCGCCGAGCGGAACGATTAAAGAGTCATACCAAAGGTCTCGCTCTTTGAAGTGGAGATCTTTTTTTACCGCCATGTGGGTGCGGGCCGCCTCTTCAAACTGTTCTAGGAGTTCTTTCGCGGTTTCCGGGAAGAGCTCGGTCAGTCGACGCTGGCACGCATTTGCAGGGGAGAGACCCGTGGCCATGACCCACATCGGGTTCACACGCAAGATCACGGCGTCGACCACGCGACCGTCTTCGCTTCGAACGAGTTCTTGAACCGAAACAGTTTGGTCAACGACATTGATCAGGGCCTGATAACGTTCTTCGCTCTCGCGAAGAGCTGTCGACAACTGATCGATTTTGGCACCCTCGCTCAAAATCGACAGAGCTTGTTTATACTTCTCTTGAGCGACTGAAAACACGAATTTCTCTTGATC
>CAJYIL010000439.1 GCA_913774795.1 Pseudobdellovibrionaceae bacterium | reverse complement strand
GATCAAGATTGCTAGTGACGATTAGTCAGGATATCTTTGGTTTGCGATCGTAGACATCGCATCGACCCTTTGATAGAAGCGAGGCATGAAATGTATTTTGGCTTTTGCGATGTTATGCCTAGTTGGCTGCACTTCCGTATCGAAAAAATCCAGTGCGACAGCCTCTGCAGCTCAAGAACGCCATGTAACTCCGTTCTTCTACCGCGCAGTGAGAGGCGATCAAACTATATGGTTGCTTGGAACAGCACATCGTTGGGTTCGTCTTGGTGAGATTCCAACCTTCGTTTTAGAGCGTCTTCAGCAAAGTCAGGTTTTTGCGTCTGAGTTCGATCCGTCGCGCATTGGTGAAGTTCAGAGATACGTCGAGGAAAAGCGCAGATCGAAGCCTCTAAAAAACTATTTTACCGAGACCGAAATCGAAACGCTCGCAAAAAAAGTCGCGGCTCGGAGCGGCGACCAAGATCTCGTAACGCTTACGACTATCTTAAGTTTTGAATCGGCAACCAATGTATTTGCTTACATTCATTCCAGTCCGGCATTAGGAGGACTGCTCACGGCATCTAAATCTGAATCATTGGATAATGACTTGCGAGCACTTGCGGCAAAATCCGGCATGTCATTAGCTTACTTAGACAACCCGGTGCTCGCAGGAAATTCGTACCTCTGCCTTAAACCGTCAGATGAACAATACGTCAGATTTTTGCGGGCGGAGATGAACTCGCAAGCACAAGACGTTAAGCAACTACGCACATCAGAGAATGAAGAGTCCGCATACCGATCAGGCGATTCTAATCGAATAAGAAAGCTGTTCGACGATTATCCAAAAGATCTTCGGAGTTGCCTTTTAGATAACCGCAACGCGGCTTGGGTATCGTCGATCTTACAGCTTGCGAGAGTCTATCCTAACGTTTTCGTTGCGGTCGGTGTAGGTCATCTTGAGTCAGGCGGGCGTTCGCTTCTTTCGGAACTCCAGGAAGACGGTTTCTCGGTTACTAGAATCGACGATGGCGTGCAATTTTCGAAGGAATAATCGAATAAAGAATTTCGTTCTTGCGCCCGAAACCCAAACATTTAGCCTCCGAACGCTGATCGGTCGGATTAGCGCTTTTGAGCTGACGTGAGTTCTTCGGCCACTTTGGGCTTGAGTCGCCCAGCGTCAGTTTTATTGTTCGAACTCTTCTTCAAATTCCTTCGGCGTTTTCACTCCAAGCGAACTATGCGGCCGCTTTTCGTTGTAAACTCGTCGCCAGCGCTCGATCTTCCAACGCGCGTCTTCGAGATCGAGGAACAACTCTTCGTTCACGCACTCGCGCCTGAAGCGCGAGTTAAAACATTCGACGTACGCGTTTTAAATTGGTTTACCCGGTTCGATAAATTCTATCTCGATGTTACGCCTCATTGCCCAGTCCATAAATTCTCTCGACGACATTTCTGGTCCGTTGTCGCAACGAAGCTTTGATGGAAGCTTCGGAAGCGAGTCGAAGTATGTCGTCAGATCTTTTGCAGTTATCGAATACGCAGGGAAAAGTGTTGGTGATCGCTTCGAGCAATCATCGACGATCGTTAAACATTTCAGTCTCCGATTCGTTTCGAAGTAGTCGTGGATAAAATCAAATGACCAAATTTCATTCGGGTTTGTCGCTTTCTCGAACGGTACGCGAACAACTCTTGGGAGTTTCTGTGTTTTTATAACGAACAATGGTTGTCTAGTGTCGCTGTCAGAACACTCTAGAGGTTCCAATCATTCGAGAGCCGTCTTTGCTTAAGGCGCAGCGATATACGGGCTTTCCAGTTTGTTTGAGAGCTTCGATGCCTTTGGCTGACGTAGCATCCAAACCGGGGCATCCCACCAAGAACTGCTTCACATCTTTTTCAATTCTAAGCTCGCCCCATATCTGCGCTTCCCAGTAGTGGCAGTCTTCTAACGACTGCCCGGAGCTGCTACTTTCTGGAATAACGAGGGTGTCTCTTCTCGCATACGACAAAGTGTGTGCAGTGCTAACGCTCTCGGACAACGTGTACTTCCAGATTGAAGTGCGAGGATCATAATCTGCTTCCATCGCTGCCGTAGCGAGTGAGTCTCCCGCTGTGAATGTTGTTCGTTCCAATACACTATCCTCGAATTCCGCTACAACATTGCCGTAATCGTTTCGATACCGATTATTTTGACCACTTTTCCCAACGCCAGCTACATATGCGTATTTGGGTCTAAGGGAATTATTCGAAGTTAGGCCGGGCTTGTATGTTGATTCAAGTTTTAAGCCGCTTAATTTGTTTTCAAGTTTAGCTCTGGATTCTGGCGCAAGAGATGCTGCCGAAAATCCTAGCTGGTGCTGATTCAAAAAGCCCTTTGAAGAGATCGAGACAATGTACTTCTCATCGAATTGAATTTGAACTCTGATTTCATTGAATTTCAATTCACCGCTAGAGCGCTTTTCTTCATTTCTAAGTCGTTGAACGATAAGTTTCGCCACGAGTTCGCTAGAGCAATTATCAATTATTCGCTGAGGTATAAGTTCGCCAGCGCCAAGATTCAAAATTGCTTCCGAAGCTCGCTTAAGGTCGCAATTCTCGTATTGTCCATTCGAAGCTGCGGCGAGCGAACAGATCAACCAGCAAACAGCGAGAATCATCGGCTGAAGAAGTTTAGAGTATAACAACATCGTGATTACCTTGCTTGCTTTGTTTAAAATTCAAAGCCGTGCCGATGTACGTCACCTATCGGTCTACGTCTTTGAATGGATTCAGCCTCAGTGGACACGATACTCCGCACATCTAAAGCTTGGAAGATTTGTACCAAAACCCAATGACTCTGAAGTTTTGCTCCAACCGTGCGTAACCGCGATTTGATCAGTTCCGATGGCAGACGTTCCCGATAACTCTGAGCTATTTAGTCAGACTGGTAGGATCGTTACTGATTCCAGCTGCTTTTATTCAAACCGGGCTACTTCATCAAGGTCTTGGACTTCATGAAGGAGTGATGGTCGGCCACGTTCTCTAACCGTAGAAGCGCATTAGATCTGATTTAGAGGCGCCTTTGATTCATTGGGTTTTGATCGCGCAGAAAAGTGCTTCTATTAAGGAGTGGTCCGCGATTAGCAATGATATTCTCGCAAGCTGCATCATGATTCAAAAGCGCGATTCAGAAGCCGACGGATCAGTCAAAAGCGTTCTCAGCAGCTTGAAATTGGCATTATTGACCATCAAATTGACGGAGGAATTTTCATGAGAGCACTTATTGGACTTTTCGCGATGATCGGCCTCTCTTCGGTAGCAAACGCTCAAAGCTGCGCAGAGCTTACGCCCGCCCAGATGGCAGCCATCGTTACGTCTTCCGCTCAAACCTTCGACAAGGCGCTTCGGGCTTGCCAACAGCAAGAAGTCATCGTTGCGCGGAGCCTCAAGCAGTCCGTGGATTCGTACACGGCGAAGCTTCTAGCTCGTCAAGCTGACACTCTTAATTCGAACATCACTCGGCTTTCCTATGGCCGTGATCTTCATGCGGCAGGCGTTGAGCTGCCACTAAGTTTCTTCACTCGCAACTAAGTCGCTTCAAAATCACTTGTCTGTTGATGACGGCCTGACAAAAACGCGCAGAAGACTCAGATCGAGCTCTGCGCGTTTTTTTATTTCTTCTGCACAAAGTCCCGTCCTGGGAAAAATCTCGGACCTCCCCAAGCCGACGACTTTGACTCCTGAAGGGCTCTGACCTGAGCCTTCAGAATCTAATTCCGAAGCTCATCTAGCTTCCCAATCGCAGCAGCTCCTAAAACGACACTTAAAATGTACGGCATCACTCTTTCGACGAGAGACGACATCTGATCTTCTCCAATTCCTTTGGAGCAAGCCCGAGAGTCGAGAGGTCGCATTTTCTCAGCTCAGAATAATGGTTCTGAATCGAGACGACGGACTTCCCGAGATAACGCGCAAGCTGAGTTTGAGTGTAGCCTTCGATGAATCTGAGTCGCGCCAGCATCCCGAGATCGAATCTTAGCTCTCGCCACTGGATGGGCTCTAATACAGGCCAAGCCAGCGGTTCTACTTTCGCCCCGCGAGCACCACTTCCTTCTGTAAACAGAGCGTCCGCGGTCATCTCGGCGTTTCCTAGATGCTTGTCGGGGAATGAATGCTCGCTTCGTCAGATGTTTGAGACCTGATTCCAGACGAACAACGGATCGCAAGAGATCAGCTCGTCGTCGAGATTTAGTGCAGAGTCCAGAGTTTTTCATTTCAGCCGATCACCGGATCAACTGTTTTCGATTAAGTGCGCGTGATCTGAGTGACAACCGATGAAAGAGAGTCAATCCCGCTGATCGTAACTCTCGGAACCGTTTTACAGTTCTAGGGTCAGCAGTTACGCCAGTCGACGTCGGTGACTCTAACCCCACCGAAAAGCATCGCGCTGGGCATTGAGTCGGAATTTACGGGTTGGTGACTTTTGCGTTTCGCTATTTTGTGAACAGTGAATCGTCGGCCTTGAGTGAACTAGTCGGGTAGATCAAGCAAAATAGCATTAGCTTCGCTGACTGTTTTCGCAAAGCTCGCGAAGAAGATTTCCGGACAAAACAGACCTGGCCTGCAGTCGCACAACTTGCTTCTGTAATATTGGTTTTATTTATGCAACTTGGCTTTGCAAGACGAAGGCGTGGGCAGGAATTGTGACCAACGACAGAGAGTTAAAGCGAGAGAGCTTATTCGGATGGATGCATCTGGTTATTGTCGTCGCCATCTGCGCCTACGTATTTATGTTTTGTTGGGTCGGTTTGAATAGCGCCGCTGTTTACTTGACCGTAGTGACTTTGATCGCCAATCCCATCGTCATCTTGCTCAAGCGCGCACAGAAACCTAAAGCGTCGCGGTTGCTGCTGGTCATGATCTGTAATATCGACTTATTCGTTTGCTCAAGTTTTTTAGGTCACGAAGGAAACCTTCATTTCTACTGTCTTCCGTTTCTTGCGCTCTCGCTCCTGCTATTCAAACCTGACGAGTTTCGCTGGAGCATTCTGAGTGCGGCTTTGACCTCAGCGACGGGAATTCTGGTCTCCGCTAAGTGGCAGGCCGCCGTGAACGTCAGTCTGTTGAGTCAGAGCGGTTTTATAACGCGCTTTGCACTTCTTAACTTTATCGGCGCATTCTTAATGTCGGCGACTTTCCTCTTTATGTTTTTAATCAAGATTAGAAGACATGAGAGTGTGATCGAGGATTTGTTGTCGAGGGCTGCTTCGAAGATTGATTTGTTGAGGGAGGCGAATCAAAAAATCGAGTCGGCCCATCTGGCGCTAGTGGAACAAAAGGATTTTCTGCAGACCATTATAGATGCTTCGCCCAGCATCTTTTTTGTCCGGAATTCTGCCGGAGTTTACACGCATTGCAATCTAGCGTTCGAGAAGGCCTTCAATATTTCTAGAGCGAAACTCATCGGTTCGTCGCCGCAGGATCTCTTCGCTGCGCGTGACGTTGATCTGCTCACGAAGGAGTCTCGTTTTGTTTTTGAAACTGGCAGTTCCAAAAATCTAGAATATCTTTTGCCAACCGCTCAAGGACCACTGTGGTACTTTCTCAGCTACTTCCCAATCAAGGATTCTTCTGGTGAGGTGACCGCAGTCGGTGGGATCATCAGCAACATTCATCAAGAAAAAATTTTGAGGAGCCATCACGAGAGCCTCTTCTTGGCTCTTGAAGACTCAGCGATCGTGGCCATGACGGACTCGCGCGGTAAGATCACTTTTGCGAACAAGAAATTTGTCGAGATCAGCGGCTTCGAAGAGCATGAACTCCTAGGGCAAGATCATCGCATCTTGAATTCGGGCTTCCACTCAAAAGAATTCTTTAGCGATCTTTGGCGAACGATCGCTGCGACGAACACGTGGAGCGGTGAGATTCAGAACCGTCGAAAGGACGGGTCGACCTACTGGGTCCATACCACGATCGCCCCAATCAAATTACCTGGCACGGAAGAAGTCGGCTACGTGTCGATTCGCTTCGATATTACAAAACAGAAGGAAGCACAGCGGACCTTACTGCATTCGTCAAAGATGGCTTCACTCGGAGAAATGGCTGGAGGAATCGCGCACGAAATTAACACGCCACTCGCGATCATTGTCGGTCATGCAGAGATGGCGAAGATGCGGTTGAAGAACGACTGTCATCGCGATGATCTCTTGGTGCCGCTCAAAAAGATCGAGACAACCGTCGATCGCATCGCGAAGATCGTCACCGGACTTCGAACCTTCTCTCGAAATGCGGATGAGGATCCAATGGTCGAGGCGGATCTCCGAGAAATCTTAGAAAGCACTCTCGAACTTTGCAGTGAAAAATTCAAGAACAGCGGCGTGACGCTGAATCAAAATCTCGAATGCGACATTAAAGTGTTGTGCAGACCCGCGCAGATTTCTCAAGTTGCGATGAACTTGCTGAACAATGCATTCGATGCGATTTCCGGGCGGGACGAAAAGTGGATCGACATTTCTGTTTTTAAAAATGACCAAGACGTCGCGATCTCAGTCACGGACAGTGGTCAAGGAATCGATTCGAAGACCGTCAGTAAAATGATGGAGCCGTTTTTTACGACGAAAGAGCCCGGAAGCGGGACGGGACTCGGGCTGAGTATTGCGAGCGGAATTGCGAAGAGTCACGGTGGGAATCTCACGTACGACTCAAAATGTCCGAATACGCGATTCACGCTAGAGCTGCCTGTCTGTCATTTTCGCGACGATGCTGGGAAGAAGATCGCACTATGAGTCTGACTGGCTTGAAGATTTTGGTCGTCGAGGATGATCCAGACCTTCGAGATTTGCTGGCAAACTTTTTTGTCTTAGAAGGTGCGATCGCGCGCCAAGCACAAAACGGTCAGATCGCGTTCGAGATGATCGGTCAGGAGCCTTTCGATTTTATCGTGACTGATGTGCGAATGCCCGGAGGAGACGGCATTACTCTGATTAAACAGACCATGGCCAGCTTTCCTTCGCCTCCGAAGATTTTTGTCTGCTCAGGCTTCAACGACTTAACTAAAGCTCAGTTCCTCGCGTTGGGTGCCGTAGACGTCTTCGTAAAGCCGTTTAGTGTTGAGAGTCTTGTAGGTACGCTAGCGCGAGCGATGACCAAAAAGTGAGATGCGTGCATCTCAATGTCACCACGTGGCTCCGTAAAGAGCAAAGAATTGATGTTGGCTTTAGTCCGTGACCAGAACTTATTTGAGCCAACTGTTGAGCTTGTTTTAATTTCTGGAATCGATATCGTGAAGCATGCATCTTAAAGCAATACCTATCTTCGTTTTCGCAATCGGGGCATGGGTCTTTCATGCGAAAGCCCAGGTTCAAACCCAACTCTCGACGGGAATCTGGAGACAGGCCGGCACTGACGGTTGCGGCGACTCCAGCATGATCATCAAAAAGATCAAAGGCGAGCGAGCGCTCGTCGAAATCGACCAAACGAGCGCGTGTTTTGCCGAGGGGCGTTCGAACAGCGCGACTTTTCGAGGAGAGGCGCTGCGCGACTCAGGGCCGACGCAAAAACTCGTCATCGACCTCAAAACGAATCGGGTCAGCGTCGAGACAATTGGATCCGCACGCGGCAAATCTTGCGAAATCTCGCTCTCCCCAAAAGGCACGTCTCTTCGGCTCGATTTCAAGAATTGCGAGTACGCTGAGTCGGGCGGTCAGACCATCGCAGGTTCAACGCTCAAGCTCGCGCGACTCAGCCAACGCCCGAGTTTTAAGTGCGAGGGTCGCATAACATTGATCGAATCACTCATTTGTGCCGAAAGCGACTTGGCCGACCGCGATCGCGAAGTGAGCCGCCGCTTCAAAAATTCGAAGAAACAAGACGGGGTTCAGAAGGCACAGACCGAATGGATCAAAAGCCGAGACGAATGCACGGATGCCTCGACTGACATCTTGTCGTGCTTAAAAAAGTCTTACGATCAGCGACTCAGCGAACTCCAGAAGTAAAAATCAGACAGGGGAAATGGCGCCACCTAGCGGAGAGCATCGACGATCATGTCGATCTCGGTGCTGGTCAGCGCCAATAGCGACGGAGTTCGCATTCCGCCTACGTTGTTTTGAATCGCATTTGAAATTGAAGCCGCCGTGCGGCCTCTCTTCGAACTCGACGTGTACTCGCCGTGGCAGCCTGAACACTTACTTTGATAGAGCGCCTGCGCCTGAGTCGGCGTGGGCGTCGGTGCCGGCGTCGGTGTCGGGGTGGCAGCGCCCGACAAAGCGACCTTCAGGGCGATGAGATCGGTCGGTGTGAGGCCCGACAGCGATGTCATATCAGGAATCGACACCATCGAATCCGAAATCTGCTGCAGATTGCGTCCGCGTTTCTGAGACGATGCGAGCGCTCCGTGGCAACTGGCACATTGAGTGGAGTAAAGGCCACTTCCGCGCGCCGTGAGCGAATTCTCGCTAATGACCGTCAGAACAGCTTCATGCGCTATTTTATCAGACGCCGTCGCATCCGTCTTGATCGAGAGGGTCCCCGGATTCGCACAAACGAAGTTCGTTGACGTCGTCCGCAGACAATTCCCGAGCGGAATCGACGTGTAGGTCAATGTCGCAACCGAGTTGTTGACGGCGGTGTAGCTGAGACCCGAAACAACCGTGTCGGCCGCTAGACTCCGCGAACCGATGTTGATCATCACCTTCGGAGCGAGTGGATCGCTCATCACGCTCTCTCCCGAGAACTGGCTTTGAACCGCAAAGTTGGGAGCGCAATTCTGGAAAAACGGAATGAGCGAAAGGAGTGCCGCCAAGATCACGATGGGTTGAGACGAGCGCATAGGTGACAATGAGGCCTCCGGTCTTATCAGTGTAATTGAGGCGACCTCGAGCTTCCACTCACAGGCCTTGAGGTTCTGGACGAACGTCTCAGATCAGGACGAACCCGAGATCGGTGTCGAAAGGATATGCTGTTTCGTTCAACCCTCGGTCTTTAGCTTCAACGTTGTCGCCGAGAATGCCATAAGCAGACAAGGGGGCGCACGGTGTCGGCAATTAAATGCGTTTTATTCGATATCGACGGCACACTCATCGACAGCAATGATCCTCACGCGAAAGCGTGGCAAGACGTTTTCCGAGAAAACGGTTTTGAGATTTCTTACGATGAGATTCGGTCGCGTATCGGCATGGGTGGCGATCACCTTCTCCCTGAGCTCACGGGAATTTCGAAAGACGATGTCGAGGGTCAAAAGTTAGAGCAACGGCGCGGAGAAATTTTTCGCGACAAGTACCTCCCAACTCTTCGTGCCTTTGATCACGCGCGCCAGTTGATTGAGACTCTAAAAGCCAAGGATTTCAAAACGGTCGTTGCGACTTCGGCCTCGTCCAAAGATCTGAAGCTCTTGCTTCACCAAGCCGATCTCGAAAATCTCTTCGATGCGCGAACCAACTCAAGCGAAGTCGAAAATTCAAAGCCTGATCCCGACATTATTCAGGCCGCGCTCGGCGAGGCCAAGGTTGATGCGCGGCAAGCCGTGATGGTAGGTGATACCCCGTACGATATCGAAGCGGCCGCAAGCGCAGGCGTGAAGACAATCGCGCTCACATGCGGCGGCTGGAGTCGCGAATCTTTGAGTCTGGCGGGCGCCTGGAAAGTCTTTGATGATCCTGCAGCGCTCTTGCAAGCCGTAAAAACGAATCACGCTTTCATTTAATTAGGCGAATCACGCTGGTGAAGCCGTAGGGCGACCGTACTTTAAAATTTTCTCCGCCAACGCCGCGCGATTCACAGGCTTCGAGAGATAATCAGTAAAGCCCGAACGCATGGCGCGTTCATATTCTTCCTTCATCGCATGTGCGGTGAGTGCGATGACCGGCTTCTGGTAGTCGCTAGCACGCATTTTAGAGACCGCTTCGTGTCCATCCATGACTGGCATCTGAACATCCATGAGAACGACATCGAAGTCTTCACTGAGGACTTTCTTTAATCCTTCGGCCCCGTTGTTCGCGAGCGAGAAGATCACGCCTTGTTTCTCGAGTATGACCCGGAGAAGTTCTTGGTTGTCCGGTGAATCCTCGACGAGGAGAACCCGGATTCCCGCGAGCGGCAGCGCGGCGCCGCCTTGCGGATTCTTTTTCTCTGCGCGCTCGAACACGATCTCCTGAGATGTAAGCATGCGTGAGTGCACGGTGCGCTCGGCTTCGACCCACGCGATGAAATGCGAACCGACTCCGAGCTGACTATATTTTAAGACGAAGTCGCCGCCCATCGTTTGGCATAGACGCTTGGTGAGCACGAGACCGAGACCGGTTCCACCGTACTTACGCGTCGTCGAGATATCGGCCTGAACGAACGGTTGAAATAAAAGCGTGGCTTGCTCTGGAGAAATCCCGCGCCCGGTGTCGCGCACGCCGAAGTCGAGTCGACCATTGGTGTACGAAACACTGAGTGTGACACTGCCGTTCGGTGTAAATTTGATCGCGTTGCCGACCACGTTAGTCAAAATTTGGCGCACGCGGGTCGGGTCGATGCTGACGAACTCCGGCAAATCAGTGAGCGCTTCGACTCGAAAATTAATTCCGTTCTCGCGCGCCCGAAAGCCCATCAATGACGTAAAGTCGGCCAGGAACGTCACGAGTGGAGTTTCAATCTTTTCGATCAACACGCGACCCGCTTCAACTTTCGCGAGATCAAGAATGTCGTCGACGATTTTAAGAACCTGAACCGAGTTTCGGTGGACGACGTCGACGAAGTTCGCTGCCTCCTCAGACAGTGCGCCGCTCTGCTGCGCTAACTCAGAAAAGCCCATGATCGCGCCAAGTGGTGTGCGGATTTCGTGCGACATGTTCGCTAGGAAAGCAGATTTCGCGGAGTTGGCCCCTTCGGCGGCCGTTCTCGCGTCACGAAGCTCTTGTTCGGCACGCTTTCGCTCGGTGATGTCGATGGCAACACCGCTGAGACGTTGAGGTCGACCGCTCTCATCGACGAAGAACTGACCCTTCGCATTGACCACGATCTGTTCGCCATCCGGGCGAACCACGCGATATTCGACGTCGTAGCGTTTTTTCTGGAAGGTCGATTCTTGAATCTGCGCCCACACGCGCTCACGGTCGTCGGGATGAATTCTTTCGAGCGCTTCATCCATCGTGTTTCGGTAGGTTTTCGGATCGATTCCCCACGACTTCATCAGAGTCGGTGAGAGAATCGTCACTCCGGTGACTGCATCCCAATCCCAAAAGCCAATGTCGGCTGCCGTCAGCGCCAGATTCAGTGTGGCTTCGGCGTCACGAAGGCGCTCTTGCGCCACCCGAAGATCGTGGATATCCGTATTCGTGCCGAACCACTCTGAGATCTGGCCAGTCGAATCTCGATCGGCGAAGGCGCGCCCGAGATGCCAACGGTACATGCCGTCAGCGCGGCGAAGCCGATACTCGATCTCGTAGGGCTCACCCGTCGTGACCGAGTAATTCCAGCGCTCGATCGTGCGCTCAAGATCATCGGGATGATGAATCGGAAGCTGCTTCCACTCGGTCCCGCGCCCCTTACCGTGCCCGAGCCCGATGTAATCGTAGAAGCGTTGGTTGTAATAGGTGAGTTCACCGTGCGAGTTTGCGATGAAAGCCA
>CAJYIL010000438.1 GCA_913774795.1 Pseudobdellovibrionaceae bacterium | reverse complement strand
AAAGACCGCGCCGACAGCGGTGACGACGCAAACGATTGCGATCCAGAATGAGTACTTTGCGAGTCTCTTCCAGTCGAAGGGTTCGATATGGAGATCGGAGCGAAGCCGCAGCTCAGTCTCAAGATCGATTGCGCCGGCTTCGCGCCAGTGTTGGAGGGAGGCCACCAGGAACTTTGATTGGGAGCGACTCACTTTCATCATGATTCAAGTTTGAACCGAGTCGCGAAAACCGACAAGACAGCCTGGGTGACACAAGACGGTTAAGGTGTCACCGGGTCATGTTGCAGATTTGGTTATTTAAATCGCCGAGCCGTCTCTTGCGCGATCTGGGCGTCAACGAGATCAAGATTGATCCATACGGGGAGCTGAGAAGGCCCAACTGAAATAACCTCTGTGTTTGTTTCGGAACTTCGGGCCGGGAAGGTCGTCGGCGAGATCCCGTAGACCGCATCCAAGAACATCACGGCGCCCATATATGTTGCGATCGGCTGAGGATGTTTCTCGTCGCTGTACATCCCGATCTCCGTGCGGCGGCGCATGTGATCCATCGCTCGACCGAGGTGGATGACCTGCGCGCCCGAGGCACGGCTCACTTTTTCATAAGCAAGATCGAGACGGGGAAGGACCGAGGAATCCGCATCGCTGTAGGGCCAGTTCTGAAATAAGAGAACGCGCGCGCCCGGGACAAGCTTCTTGAACTCGAGAACGCTTGAAGTGAACTGCGGAAGATCACGCAAAGGAAGATCGCTGTACTCTTGGAGGATGACGACATCCCAACGAGTTGCCGCGACGAACGCACGTACGTTCACGTCGGACAATTGCTCGGCGAGTGTGCCTCCGAATCTCAAGCTTTCGGAGACATGCGGAGCCTGGCCTTGCGACTGCGCCAGCCCCATGAACACGCCCGGCATGTTGTTCACGCCTGTCAGGCTATTGCCGACGAACAAGATGCCCTCGGCACGAACCTGCAGACTGAACAGAAGGACCAAGAGAAAACGAATCATACGTTGAAGCGGAAGAACAAAATATCACCGTCGCGGACGACGTACTCTTTGCCCTCGAGGCGGTATTTGCCGGCTTCTTTCACGGCCGATTCCGTTTTCAGTTCGAAGAGATCCGCGGAGGCGTAAGTCTCCGCGCGGATGAAGCCTTTTTCGAAATCCGTATGAATGACTCCCGCAGCCTGGGGAGCTTTCATCCCGCGGCGAATCGTCCAGGCGCGAACTTCTTTTTCTCCCGCCGTGAAGTAAGTGTAGAGATCGAGGAGTTTGTAGGCTTCAAAGATCAAACGATTGAGCCCTGGCTCTTCAGCGCCAATCGAGGCGAGGAATTCGGCTTGCTCTTCTTTTGGAAGTAACGCGATCTCCGCTTCAAGGGCTGAGCAAATCACGACCACGCGATTGTTTTCGCCTTCGGCGATTTTCTTGACTTGGTCGACCCACGCGTTTCCGCCCTTGGCCATGTCTTCTTCGTTGACGTTGCAAGCGTAGAGAACGGGCTTCGATGTCAGGAGGTGGAGGTCTTTTAAAAGCGGCGCTTCGGCGTCGGTCATCTCAACCGATCGCGCCGGCTTGCCCGCCGATAAAGCGTCGTAAATCTTTTTGTAGAGGCCATACTCGAGCTGCGCTTGCTTGTCGCCCGAACGCGCCGTCTTCTCGACTTTCTTTACGCGCTTATCGACAGATTCAAGATCAGCGAGCATGAGCTCCGTGTTGATGACGTCGATGTCACGGGCTGGATCTACGGAGCCGCTCACGTGAATGATATTCGGATCATCGAAGCAGCGAACGACGTGAACGATGGCGTCGGTTTGACGGATGTTTCCCAGGAACTGGTTCCCGAGACCTTCACCTTTGGAGGCGCCTGCCACGATGCCGGCGATGTCAACAAACTCCATCGTCGTCGGAACGAGCGATTTCGGTTTAATGAGTTCTGAGATTTTGCGAAGACGTTCGTCGGGAACGGTGACGACACCGACGTTCGGATCAATCGTGCAGAACGGATAGTTCGCCGCTTCGGCTTTGGCGGCCGTCAGCGCGTTAAACAGAGTCGATTTGCCAACGTTCGGGAGACCTACGATACCAACCTGAAGTGCCATTTATAATCCTCGTGACGCGAGCTCAATCGGCTTACGCGTGAATTTCGTCGCTGACTTGTCGTAACCGTCGAAGATCAACGACTCAACCGCATCGCCCGCGACCGATAAGAAGTCGTGGAGGTGCGTTTGTTCTTCGGAGCTGAAATCTTGCAATACGTAAGCGGCGACGTCCATTCCGGGATGCGGAGGGCGACCGACGCCTAACTTCAATCGAATGTAATCTTGGGTGCCGAGCTTTTCGTTGATCGACTTCAATCCGTTGTGGCCACCGGGGCCGCGATTCTTTTGAATCTTGATTGCGCCGAAACCGATATCGATTTCGTCATGCAAGACGATCAAACGCTCGACAGGAATTTTGTAGAAATGCATGAGCGCCTGCACGGCTTCGCCGGAGTTGTTCATGTACTTTTGCGGTTTCACGAAGAGAACTTCGACGTCATCCATTTTGAGGCGAGTGACGAGCGCTTGTTTTTCGTCTTTCCATTTCGGAAGAGTGCCCGCAGGACCACCGACCGACGCGCAGTAAGCATCGAGCGCCATGAAACCGATATTGTGCCGGTTCATCGAGTACTTGCCGCCAGGATTTCCGAGTCCGACTACGATCCACATAATAAACGAGCCCTTGAAAACAAAAGGCCCCGCCTCATCACGAGGGGAGCCTTGAACGTTCACGCGGCCCAGATCAGGCCGCGCAATCGATTACTTCTTCGCTGGAGCTTTCGCTGCTGCGGCTGCTGGAGCGGCTGCGCCGGCGGCTGGAGCGGCACCCGCTGCTGGAGCTGCTGCTGCGGCCGCTGCTGGAGCTGCTGCTTCTTCTTTGATGACCGAGACAGTCGCGATCGTGAGCGTCGGGAGCGAAATGATCTTAACGCCTTTCGCGACTTGCAAGTCGGAGACGTGAAGAGCTTCGTTGACGCCGAGGTTTGTGACGTCGGCTTCGATGAACTCTGGGATTTCGAGCGGAAGTGCTTCGATCTCAAGTTCACGCAACAAGTGCTCGAGAGCGCCGCCCTCAGAGAGGCCTTGTGCTTTTCCTGTGAGACGGAGCGCGACGTTGACGCGAACTGGTTTCGTCATGTCTGGCGCGTAGAAATCGACGTGGAGCGGACGACGAGTCAAAGGGTGAACTTGGACGTCACGCAAGATGACGTTGAGGCCGTTCACTTTACCTTCGCCTTTGAGCGAGAAGAGAGTCGATTCGAATTTCGAACCTTGGTAGCGGCTGACAGTGAGTTCGTCAGTGAGAACGTTCATTGGCTCCGTTTTTGGGCCATAAATAACGGCTGGGATTTTGTTCTCGTTACG
>CAJYIL010000437.1 GCA_913774795.1 Pseudobdellovibrionaceae bacterium | reverse complement strand
GTAGCTCTGCTACGATTCCTCCAGATCGACTCGCGCCTGCCGTCTTTGCTTTCGATTCTGGGCCGCGCCCATTTCGATTTGCGACCTAGTCGTTATCTTCTTCCTCTTCGTCCTCGTCATCATCGTCGTCTTCATCTTCGTCGATGTCTTCGAGGTCGTCGGCGTCTTCGGCTTCAACGCGGAAGAGCCAGCCGTCGCCGTACGGATCTTCAAGGAGAAGGCTTGGGTTTTCGACGACCGCCTGGTTAATTTCAATGATCTTACCTTCGACCGGAGAATAGAGATTCATCGGGCCTTCGTCGGTTTCGATTTCGCCGCAAATTTCGTCGGGGTTCACATCTTCGTTTTCAGAAGGCAAATTGATCGCGGTAATCTCGCCGAGCTCATTGAGGCCGTCTTCGCTGATGCCGACGGTGACCGTGCCGCTGTCGATCTGGATCCATTCGTAACCCATGAACGGGATAAATTCTTCTTCGTTTGCCATGATGCCTCCGTGACTTCGCGCCCGTGATGTTACGTAAGTGAACGGCTTGAAGCAAGCGAATGACGTTGCGGGCCGATCGCGTGAAAGCTCTTGTCTCGCGCGGGGTTTTTCCGATACCTTACGGATGAACTTCTAAAAACGGAGCTTGTCCTTGAAGACACTTATCGTCGTACTCTCGCTTGCTTTTGCCTCAGCGGCTTTCGCGCAAACCCCGTCGATTGAAATCAAAGAAGACGGTCTCAAAAATGAATCCGAGCTCACTCTCGTCGATGCCAAAGGCAACTCGGTCTCGAATGCTTTTGGCGCTAAACAGCAAAACGCATACATGTGGGACGGAAACGTCGTGAAGGGTCAAGCGCGCTATTTTTCATCGACAGCCGGTGGTGTCGAAAGCGCGCGCAACTGGGATCTCGGGCTCCGCTATGAAAGAGAACTCTCGGGCGTTTGGAGTGTTTACGTCGGGCAAGGGCTTGAAAGCGACACTTTCGCTGGTTTCGAACGACGCTACAACACCGACCTCGGTGGTCGCTACACACTCCAGAAAAGCGCCGAATTCGGCTGGTTCCTCGAAGCCGGTTATCGTCATCAGGAGCAACGAAACAACAGCGAAGCAGTCGTCGCCTCTAACTTCGGTCGTCTGTATTCTGAAACGGCTTACACGGTCAACGAGTCATCGGCCGTTAAGCTTTGGCTTGAATATTTGCCGAACCTCACGACGTCTCAGGGTTATCAGGCCAACGGCGAGTTCTCGCTCAACGCGACGCTGAGCTCGCTTCTCTCTCTCAAAGTTGCGTACCTCTTGAAGTACAACAACCAGCCGCCTCCGCCGGCGACTCAATATCTCGATCGTCTCTTGACGACATCACTCATCGCGAAGTTTTAAGGAGCCTGTCATGATCAAAGAATTTCTCTCATTCTTGAAGAACTACGGTGTTATCGGATTGGCGATTGCCGTCATCATCGGTGGCAAACTCAATGAATTTGTCACGAGCGTCGTGCAAGACTTGTTGATGCCTTTAGTCTTCATGCCCGCTTTGAAGGCGGCGCAAGTCGATGACATTCGCAAACTCAGCTACAACGGAATTCTGTACGGAAAAGTCGTGGGCTCTGCGATCGACTTCCTCATCGTCGCGGCAGTCGTTTTCATGATCGCGAAATACGTTCTTCGCGAAGAAACAGTCGCTAAGAGATAAGTTATTTCACCGAGCGCGCGGCTTTTGAGGCCGCGTTCGCGCCGTTCGCGTCAATGCGGCAGGCGGCTTGTTCAATCGTCTCGTTAGCGGGGCGAGGCTTACAGTTTTTCGCAGCAAAATCAGCCCCGGCTTTGTGTTGTGCGACTGTCCATTTTGAATCAACCATCCAGGTCGCAAGCTTTCGCTTCGCGGATTCGTAACGCGCATTCGACCAAGCGATCGGTTTGTATATCGCGCCAAGTTCAAACCCAGTGTTATCGATCGCGCCATCGGTCTCCGCCTCGAGAAGATTTTTGGGGCCGATGAGTTGCGCGTCGGTGCAAGCGAACTTCTTTCCGATGGCTTGCGTAACGCCACCAAAGAACCAGCGACGGTACAGAACCGATGCGTCGGCGGTGGCGACGATGCCCGCAATCTTTCTACGAAGCTCGTTCAGATCGCGAATTGTGCGTCGGTAGAAAGTCGCCTGGCCCGCGAAAGCACAGAGGCCACTATTGGTGGCCGAGAACTTTTTGTCGGCGCATTTCTTCGAAAGATCTTTGCTTAGAAGAAAGTCTTCAGGCGTTCGGTATCCGTCAGGTGACCAACCGATCGTCGCGTCGGTGAGCGTCTGACAAAGTCGAATCCCGCGGTAAACTTTTGCGCCTTCTGCAGCGACCGCCTTCGCGTTTCGCGCGCCCATCCCGGACTCGATCATTTGGCAGGCGAGAAACGCGCCCGTATAAACATGATAATACTTAGCCGGGAGATCGAAAAGTCGGTCGGGATTTTGAACCGTTTGAATTTCGTTTTTCAACGAGTCTGGAATGTCGACGGCTTTCCCCAAACTTTCACTTGAGAAGAAAATGCTGGGCCGTACGGGGCAAGAAATTGTCGTCATCGGATGAGCGCGTCGCAGGTTGGTGACCTCGCGGTCAAGATTCGCGAATCGAGATTTCGTTTGCACGGAGGGTGTTCGTAACTGCTCTTGGAGATCTCGGCGAATGTCACTGTAGCGGGCGATCTTGTTGTCGATGATGGCCCTCGCTTGTTGAGAGTCATCTCTGAAGGTAAACGAAGAATCGTTGAGACCACCTTGAGCGTGATCGTCGTGTCCGCACATACTGATCAACATCAGCGCCAAACCCGAGTCGCCACCGGCGGCTTTCGTGGCTAATTTCCAAAGCCAACCGGGGCTGAGTCGTCCTTGTGATTCGCTTTGAACGTTTCGCGAAAGACCCGCGGTGGGCGCGTTGACCACTTCCGTGATCTTACCGACAGCTGTGTAGAAATCGACGGCCCGTCTCTGAACGCAAGAGTTACCGGCGAGCTCCCTGTCGAACCAGAGAGCGATGCCGGTATTGGCGGTCCCGACCGATTGATCGCTCGTATACGTTTGCGGCTGGACAATCGAAAGATATTTGCTCACTCCGGCGCGACCGCCTGCTGTCGGGTAGTAGCTGGCGAAGAATCCGGCCAAGCCCGACGCGTTGGCTACGCTAGGAGCATTCACTTTTGAAGATGAAGGTGACGCGGGAGTTGAATCGTTCGAATCGTCGTAAAGGACATGCTTTGAAGGAGACGTTTCGTTCTTTGAGTCGCGGTCGACGCCCGTTTTGATTGCGTCGAATGAATCCTCAAGCGAGTAGCGAGTGGGCTCGACGGGTAGAGATTGTTGATCAAAAATGTTCTGTGCACGCACGAGAACGGGCGCGCCAAGGAGCACTGAAATGAGAAGTGGGAAGATCCCCGATTTCACGACTATCTCATCGGAATCTGAAGGGTTACGCTGAATATACGGGAGGCCCTCGTCATGCGTTCTTCGATCAAAGTCTGGCTGATGGTCGCGATTGCTCTTTTTGCCCAGACAGTTTCGGCCTTCAATGTTCTTCAATGCCAGGGGAATATCGACGTTCGTCTGAAGGGCCCTCTTACAAAAAAGGAGAGGACGGTCCAGTCGTTCTCGATCAAACGTGAGGATGCCCTCGAACTCGACCTCTCGGTCGACGGTGTGAACCTCGGCCACCTCTTTCCTTGGGATCATGTCGTCTGGGAGGCAGACGTCGGGTTCAGCAAGAATTTTAGCGACGTGAAATTCAAAACCGACGACTCGAAACACATTTCTATCGTCGCGAAGTCACTCAAGACAAAAAAAGCGCATTTGCTGGAGTGCGAGTTTACCTTCGATTAAAGACTGTCAGTTCATTTTCAAATCGCCACCGCGTGACGCAGGAAATTTGACCGCTCAGTCGAGCAGCCTTAAGGTTGCCGCCGAACATGCTGACCGCCGATATTTATGCCTGCGAAAATTTGGTGAACTGTTATCTTCGAGAGGTTGGCTTCGGAGATTTCGAGGGCGATGATCTCAACTTGCCGTTGAGTGAAACGATCTTGGTTCGCGTGCTTCGGCGAACGGGGCTCGGCGATGTTCGGCTCACAGAACTCCCTCGACGCGAAAATGGCAAATCGGTGACAGCTCTCGAGCTTGCCGATTTGATCTCCCAAAAAATTCAAGGCATCGAAGGCCTGCGTCACGGCCGACACTCGGATTGGCGCGAAAATCTCGAGAGCAGCATTTCGGTCACCGAGAAAATTTTGGCCGAACGAGAATCGATCGGCGCGGAGTTCGCAATCGAAAATCTGATAGCCAGCGAACAAAGTCTGACTCTCGGCCACCGTTTTCACCCGAGCCCCAAAAGTCGAATCGGATTTTCTGCCGAAGATCTCGAGCGCTACTCTCCCGAATTCAAAACACGATTTCGGTTGCACTATTTTTCTGTCCGGCCTGAAGACGCCTTCATGGTCGGCGAGCCTTCGGCCCTTGCCAGGTGGCAATCTCGTTTAGGTGAATTTCTCGAAACTGAAAGAATGGTCGTGCCTGTCCACCCGTGGCAAGCCAGGTCTGCGTTGGGCTCTTCGAAGCTTCGCTCGGCGATCGACGAGGGTCTCGTAGAGGATCACGGCGTTTGTGGTCCCGAATTTTCTCCGACCGCTTCTGTCAGAACGCTTTATCAACCGGAGTGGGATCTCTTCATAAAGACATCGCTCGACGTTCGCATCACAAACTGTTACCGGCCCAACCTTCAAACGGAGATGACGGCCGTCGCGGTTATGAACGAAACACTCCGCGAGAATTCGGTTGAGTCGTCGACTTTTGAAATCTTGAGAGAACGTCTGTGTCTCGATTTGCCGGCTCGCCTTGATATTCGTTTCGGTGCGATTTTCAGGGAGGGAGTTGGGGTTGGGCCTCTGCTCGCGGCCTCTCTTTTCGGGGATCGAGAATTCAGCGAAGCTCGTTTGAGAGCCTTGACGGTTGATCCGGTTGATTGGTTTCGCCGTTATTGTGCACTCCTGATTCCCCCTGTTCTTCGAGCGTTTTGGGATGACGGCTTGATGCTGGAGCCTCACTTGCAAAACGTGCTGATTGAGTCAAACCCCGAGGGTCCCGCAAAAATTTTCGTAAGAGATCTCGACAACGCAAAACTCGTACGTGGTTCGCGTCTTGAAAGAACGCAATCGCAGATGAACCGAGAGATGATTTTCGATCAGGAAACGGGTTGGCGTCGATTGACCTATTGCTTGTTCGTGAACAACATCGCTGAAGCCATTTCGTCCTTTTCAAGCGTCGCGAGTGAGCGTGAACTTTGGTCGATCGTAGGCGAGATCGTGCAGCAACCAAACGTGCCGGCGGCCGCTTCGCACCGTCTCCTTTCGGACGAAAATTTTTGGGCGAAGAAGAATTTCTTCACTCGTCTAGTGAGAGAAGACGATTTGAAAGCGCCCTTCGCTCCCA
>CAJYIL010000436.1 GCA_913774795.1 Pseudobdellovibrionaceae bacterium | reverse complement strand
CTTGTGTTCCCGTATTCATCGCGACACCAACGTCGGCTTGAGCCAAGGCGGGCGCATCGTTTGTTCCGTCTCCGGTCATCGCGACCAAGTGTCCGCGCGCTTGTTCGTCACGAATTCGTTTCAGTTTATCCTCAGGAGTCGCTTGCGCCATGAAATCGTCGACTCCGGCTTCGGCGGCAATCGCGGCCGCCGTCAGCGGGTTATCGCCGGTGATCATGACGGTGCGGATCCCCATGCGACGAAGCTCGGCGAAGCGCTCTTTGATGCCGCCTTTGACGACGTCTTTCAGTCTCACGACGCCGAGAATGATTTGATCATCCATCACGACAAGAGGTGTTCCGCCAGATTTCGAGACGTCACTCACGATCGCATCAAGATCGGCCGGTACCTTGGCGACGGCTTTGATCGACTCCGCCGCCCCTTTGCGAATTTGCCTTGATCCGATGTCGATCCCGCTCATGCGCGTTTGCGCGGTGAAGGGAACGAACGTTGAATTCGCGGGGTGGAGTGTGCGTAAATTATGTTTTTCTTTCGCGAGGACGACGATTGAACGTCCTTCGGGAGTTTCATCGGCGAGTGACGAAAGCTGCGCGGCCTCGGCAAGACGCTCCATCGTCACGCCTTTGACCGGAATGAACTCTGTCGCCATCCGGTTACCGAGCGTGATGGTGCCCGTTTTGTCCAAGAGAAGAACATCGATATCGCCCGCCGCCTCAACCGCCCGACCGCTGGTCGCGATCACGTTTCGGCGAATGAGACGATCCATTCCTGAAATACCGATGGCGCTCAAGAG
Source organism: Pseudobdellovibrionaceae bacterium (assembly GCA_913774795.1). GTDB lineage: Bacteria > Bdellovibrionota > Bdellovibrionia > Bdellovibrionales > JAMPXM01 > CAJYOV01. Next base: position 793 of record CAJYIL010000436.1, on the reverse strand, counting down.
CCCACCGATTGTTGTCGGGATCAAGCAGACGAGCAGAGCGATCAAGACTGGAACACTGACGACGGCTTGCGAGTAGTCCGCGAAGAATTTCAGCGTCGCGATCGCGAGCAAGAAGATCATCGTCAATCCCACAAGCACGATCGAGAGAGCGATCTCGTTCGGCGTCTTTTGTCTTGAAGCACCTTCAACGAGCGAAATCATTCGGTCCAAGAAGCTCTGGCCTTGCTCGGCCGTGATCTTCACAAGGATTCGGTCGGAGATCACGCGTGTGCCACCCGTGACGGCACTGCGGTCTCCGCCGCTTTCGCGAATGACCGGAGCCGACTCTCCCGTAATCGCCGACTCATCAACCGAGGCAATTCCTTCGATGACTTCGCCGTCGCCCGGGATGATATCGTTGATCTCACAGATCACGACATCGCCTTTACGAAGTTCGGCGGCCGCGCGTTTCTCTTCGCCCTTGGCGGTTTTCAAGCGAGCGACCGTCGTCGTTTTTGTTTTCTTTAAGGTCTCGGCCTGAGCTTTTCCGCGTCCTTCAGCGAGAGCTTCGGCGAAGTTCGCAAAAAGGACGGTGAACCAAAGCCAAATCGCGATCTGCAATTCGAACGATGTTCCGCGAATCGCATAATAAGTCGATAAGACCGCACCGATCTCGGTGACGAACATCACCGGGTTTTTCATCATCACGCGCGGGTCGAGTTTTACGAAAGAGTCTTTGAGAGCTGTCTGGAAGTTCATTTTAGAAAACCTTTCCCTGCAGCATGAGGCCATGTTCAACGATCGGTCCCAATGC
>CAJYIL010000435.1 GCA_913774795.1 Pseudobdellovibrionaceae bacterium | reverse complement strand
GGACTCATTGTTGGCTGGGGCGCATCCATCTTTCTCATGAGACCGATCGCGGATCTCGCCAATTTCTTCAACGAGGCTGCTCAAGAGAAGTTCGCCGTCGTCGAGTCACTGCCACCGAGATTGAGCAAATCCGCGAATGCAAACTCGCGCGATGAGTTCAAACGTTTCGTGCATGCACTCAACGAGGCGATCAAGAAGATGAACCGCAGTTATCGATCGACGCGCCTCTGGAGTTACCAAATGGCGCACGAGTTGAAAACACCGCTCACGTTGATCCAGCTTCAAGCCGAAAAAAGTCTTACGAAAGATCCCTCGGCTGTGGAGCCTCGAAAAATCAGCGAAGAAGTGATGAGCATGAGTGAAACGGTTCAGGCTTTTCTCTCGTGGGCAGAGCTTGAGAACGTGAAATCGAAACCATCGCTTTTCGCAGAGAAAATTGACCGAACCGCCGAAGGGGTCGCGACTCGGCTCGAGCCGAAGTTTCCGGGGCGGCTCAAGCTTCATGTGACCGCACCGGCAACTTTCTTAGCGGGAACGAACCACGTCGACCAAGTTCTCATGAACCTCGTCACGAATGCCCTGACGTACTCGGACGGGCCGGTCGAGATCGAGATTTTTGAAAATGGTTTTTCTGTGAAAGACCGGGGGCCGGGTTTTCCCGCAGATGTGCTTGAGAGATTCGGCGAACCGTTTAACCGCGATAGCAAAAATGGTCACGGTCTCGGGCTCGCTTGGGTTGCAACCATTGCGCGATACTACGGGTGGGAACTCGACGTGCGCTCATCCGCGCAAGGTTCCACGATTTCGATCAAGCAAGTGCAAAGCTAACCTAAGTTGAGCGGCCTTTCATGTGCGCCATGACATCGCGCGAGTACTGCCGAGCGCCGCCGTTCGGTTCACCGTTATAGCGACGAAGGGCTTCGGCATAAGCGGCTTTTCCACGCAAACCTTGAGCGCTCGCGACGGCAAGCAAGGTCTTAAGCGTGATCTGGCCATAAATGAGGTCTCGATCGACATCGGCTCTGAGCCAAGCCTTCGCCGCGTTACGCAGGCGCGCATCGTCGGAGACCAGTTTCCCGCGCGGGATAATGTTCGAAAGGAACATCGGCGCAAACGCTCGGCCGCCCATGTAACAGCGAATCGATTGATAAATGTAAGGCAGGTTTTCTTCGCGCGCGCCCGTGACTCCACGGTTACCGAGTTGATCATTCACTTCGTCGATCGCCGCCGACGTCATCTGCGTGAAGCCAACGGCACCGGTCGCACTCACTTTTGTGCGGTCGTAGGACGACTCGATCTGGATTTGCGAAGCCACCCCGATAGGGTCGGTCCCGAAGCAAAAAGAGAGGCGCGTGATCCGAACGGCGAGAGCCCAGTTCTTGACACCGTTTTTATCTTCGTTGCTTGAGGCGCGAATCTTCTCTTGCTTCAAAATGAAGTCATTGACCGCGCGAACAACGGGAAGAAACGCCTTCGGTGTCGTCGAGGGCATGTTGGACCGAAGCTTCTTATTCTCTTCGAAAATCTTCGAAGCCAGTGGCCCTAACACGTAGGACCCCTGAAGGTGCTTGGCCTCTACTCGGTAGCCCGCTTCGTAAAACAGATCGGGGGTGTCGTCGCCGAAGCCCTGGAGAATGACGGCTTTCTGGAGCTGCCAGCTTCCGTCGTTCTGGGCGCGCGCGGAGGCGGCGATGAGAGTCGCTGCGGCGAAGATAAAATGTCTTAAAAAGCCAGGTCGTTTCACGTCGAAAGAACAGTACAAGTCGCGCGCCAACGTGAGGCGCGAAATAGCTGTAGAGAGCCTCGACAGACCTGAGCTTTTTCTAAAGGGTGCGCGCGTTTCGTCAGCGCGATCTTTGCGCCACGAATCGCGCACTTAGGGTGGCGCAGACTTGGTTCGAACTGAAGACTTCGGCGGCCATTGATAGGCGGGCCCGGCCATGCTTCGTCAGCGTGGTTTTAAAGCGTTCGACCGAAGCGACCGGGGTTGCGACCGACGAGAAATCAGTTTCGATCGGGGTCACATAATCCATCGTCGAATCTTGAACGACGACGTAGTCGAATTTGAAATCGGGGAGTTCTTCAAGGATCAAGTTCATGAGTGACCAACAGGAGAGCAGGGCCAGAGACGAGACGCTTCCGCCGAAAGCGGTGCCTTCATGATTCACATTAGGGGCGAGCGGCACACGAAGTTCGACGCATTGAGAGTTGCCGCTCACGACGCTCACTTGCATGTAGCGGGACATCGGAATCTCAAGATGAATGCGTTCTTCAAGCGTCATACGTCAGCTGAGCTTAGCACTAGACGTTGGTCGAAAGAAAGTGCCGAGAGCGTGCGTTTTGTAAACCAATTGACTACGGTTATGGGCACAACCTCTCAGGAGATTCCATGAAAGCAGTTTTCTTTTTTCTCGCCCTTGCGACGACGCCGGCGTTTGCGCAAGAGATGTCGGCTGAACTTTCCGCGCTTGACGTAACAACGAACGCACCCGCTCTGAGTGAGATTGAGCAAGCGTTTAACGAAACTCCGCAAACGCGCGCCGAGTCTCAGTGGGCGAAAATGCCGAACGATGGCTTCGTGAAAGCGGCGACTTACTCTGAATTTTTCTTTTTGCCGGCCGGTGGACAAAACTCCGCGCAGTTTAATTATCGTCAGAAGAGCTCGCCGATCACGGGCACGAATTACGACAATCAAACGGGAGAGCTCAAAAATTTTGAGAGCAATCTTGAGGCAAAAGAATATGACCTTCACTACGCGCGCTCGGTTGCACGCTCAACTTACCTGACGATCGACGTGGGTTACGAAGCCGAAACCGTTTCGAGCGGAGAGACGAGCCTTCGAAGCAGCGGTCTGAAAGACATCGGTTTCGGTTTCACGCAAGTGAACCGCTTCGAACGTTGGAATTTGCTCTGGGGATCGAATTTCAAGGCGTCTCCCGGAGATGCGTTTCGCCCGACGGCGGCCGGTGTTCGCGGCAACCGTTTCTCGGGAGGCTACGCCGCAATCCCGTTCATCGGATTCGAAACGACGAGCCACACGGCGGCATGGGGTGCTCGGCTCCAATCGAAGATCGCTTACAAGCAGTACGGCGATACGGGTTTTAACCAGCCTCTTTCGGCGACGGGCTTGGCCGCATTTTACGAAGTGCCAGTTCTCGATACTGTACGCGTTGGATTTAACGCTGAAGCTCAGCGAAATTCGACGACTTCGTTTGGCGATTTGAAAAACGTGTTCGACACATTTGGCGCCGGCGCTTACTCACGCATCAGTCTGAAGCAACAAGCCGACATCCTCCTCGGGATCACGGCTTCGAACACCGATCGTTATGAAACATCGACGACCGAAACCGAGGCCACGATTGGCCTCCGCAAGTCTCTTTGATTACGGCACGGCCGTGAAGATCTCACGGCAAACGGGGGCGCGAACGCCAGCGACGGCCAGCGCCCCGGCTCCCTCAGGCACCCCAAGCGGCGTCTTCGCAATGCGGTTCGCTTGATCTCTAAAGAAACCCATCATGTCTTTAAAGTAGCTGTTATACCAAGCGTCGTTCAGCGACCACTTATCGTACTTCGAAGCCGACGCTCCGAACTTTGCGGGATCGGTCACGTAAAGGCGAAGCTTTTTGTCGGTCGACAAATCCATGTTGTACTTAAACCAGTCTTCTAATTTCGTCACCATCATGAACTCGGGATCAAGCACCAAGAAACCTTCGGTGCTCTTGACGATCGTCGCGACGTGAAACTGCCATTTGATTTTTTCGTACTCCTGCTCGCCGACGACAAAGGCTTTGAAGACCGAATTCTTATCGATGCCGCGTTTCAGAAGTTCGAGATGCATCCACATCGCGCGGCCGAAGCAAAAACCAATGTTGCCATTCGGATCATAGCTCTTCGCGAACTGTTTGCCGGCGACGTAGTTTTCCATCGCGGCGGCCAAGAGATCGG
>CAJYIL010000434.1 GCA_913774795.1 Pseudobdellovibrionaceae bacterium | reverse complement strand
ACCTCGCTACAACCTTGAACCCAGCCTGATTGCAGCGTCACTCGGAATTACCGAACTTCAAGCTGAAGCCGCGCTAGAAACTCTCGAGCGCTTGGAGCTTCTCGTCAGAGACGCACGAGGAAGGCTCAAGATTCAGCACCAACACAGCACAAATATTCTGGATCCTGACTCAACAACTGCCGCGCAAATAAAGCATCAGGCGTCAATTTTAAGCAAATCAGCACAAGCGCTAGAGTCGGTCGATCGCAAACAACGTGATCACACGTCGACAACGATTGCGATCGAGGCAGCTGATCTTCCAAAAGTAAAAAAGCTCATTCAAAAATTCCGAAGTGATCTCAATGGCTACTTGCAAAGACCGAAAGCAAAGCCTGATTCAGTTTATCAGCTCCAGGTCTCATTTTTCCCGCTAACAAACACAAATAAGAAGGCCGCAGTATGAGGAACCGCATTCGGTACACACTCGCCCTGACTCTCATCATTCATTGTGCGCCCGCTTTTGCGCAGTCGAGCAACCCGTTCGCCAATCCGGATCGTGGTCTACTTGAAGTTCAATCAGAAAAACGAAGACAGCTGGCGATGCCGTCGGTAACAGGGCTGGCGCGAAAGTCTGAATTACAACAATTTGATTCTCAGTTTCCTACGACGCGGGGTACTCCGATTAAAAAGACGCGACCAGGCCTCGACGCGGTCAAGCGTGGTCAAGATCGCGGCGGAGGCAATGCAGTCAATGATGAGCTTTTCGATTTCGCCGAAGCCGGCACGCGATTCAAAATTGAGACTCTCGCAATCGCGCCGAAACTGAATGAAGTCCTCTTTAAACTTAAATTAGTTTCACCGCAGCTCAGTTTGAAATTGGATCGCGCCGTCAGAAACTCACGCTGGGTTTTCGACACGCATCCTCTTTCTCAGACCGGCTGTGTAAACGAGAGTCTGTCGGGCACGAGCAAGACGGTGGTCGCTTGCCAAAATCAAATCGAGATCCGAATTTTTAAACCGTGGTTCCTGAATCCAAAGGTGTCTGACCGAAACAAAGTGGGCCTGCTCGTGCACGAAGCCGTTCGTCGCATTGGTTATCAAGACCCGTTTGTCACCCAGGTCACGCGCGACATTTTCGACGTCGTAGAAGACACTATCAGTCCGTCCGAGTTTCTCGATTCAGTAAATAGCTACGCCGGCAACGGCGTCGGCAGATTTATGTCTCGGGCAGATTCCTGCAGAATGATCGCAGTCATGCGCGACAGCGTAGACGACTACCCTAAAAGTGGTCACATGAATCTATCAAAAGCCGCCTTCAGCATTCCAGACTCTGCTC
>CAJYIL010000433.1 GCA_913774795.1 Pseudobdellovibrionaceae bacterium | reverse complement strand
TCTCACGGCGCAACAGCCGCCAGCGCCTGAACGGTCACGCGAACGATATTGTTCTCCGGCTGTTGCGCCGTGAGAGTCGAACCGGCCGTTTGTGTATGGAACCGGAGGCGCCAGGACTTGTCGTCTTTCGCACCGAACCGATCACGCATGATACGCGCCCACATTCGGCGAGCCGCACGGAACTTAGCGACTTCTTCGAAGAAATTGTTGTGTCCGTTAAAGAAGAACGAAAGCCGTGACGCGAATTCATCGACGTTCAAGCCCGCATCGACCGCCGCCTGAACATACGTCATGCCGTCAGCCAACGTGAACGCGATCTCTTGTGCTGCCGTCGAGCCAGCTTCACGGATGTGGTAACCCGAGATCGAGATCGTGTTCCAGTTCGGAACTTCACGTGAGCAGTAGCCAAAGATGTCGGTAATGAGCCGCATCGACGGAGTCGGTGGGTAGATGTAAGTCCCGCGCGCGATGTATTCTTTCAGGATATCGTTTTGAATCGTACCGGTGAGAGCCGACGCCGGAATTCCGCGACGGCGTGCGACCGCGATGTAGAACGCGAGCAAGATGCCGGCGGTCGAATTGATCGTCATCGACGTCGAAACTTTTTCGAGCGGTAAATCCTTAAGCAAGATTTCCATGTCCTCGATCGACGAGATCGCGACACCGACTTTTCCCACTTCGCCGGTCGCCATGATGTGATCGGAGTCGTAGCCCATTTGCGTCGGCAAATCGAAAGCGACAGACAAGCCTGTCTGGCCGCGTTCGAGTAAAATCTTGTAGCGCGCATTGGACTCAGCGGCTGAACCGAAACCTGCGTATTGGCGCATCGTCCAGAAGCGCCCGCGATACATCGTCTCTTGTACGCCTCGCGTGTAGGGATAAGAGCCGGGAGTTCCTAAGTCTGCGTGCGCCGACCAATCCGACGACGTGTAAGCATCTTTGAGTTCAACGCCACTGGACGTAACGAAGCGATCTTTGCGGAGTTTCGATTTCTTTGCGGTTTTGGTCGGCTGCTCGGCCATAAAAAGAGACCTCGTGAGATGTCAGAAAAACTTCGAGCGGCCTTCTGGGCCGCTCGATTGAAGATTTACTTTTTGATTTGTTCGAAAACGACGAGCTTTTGCCCGCTCTCGACGGAGTCGCCGGCTTTGACGAGCACGTCTTTGACCTTCACGTCATGAGATGCGCGCATCTCGTTTTCCATCTTCATGGCTTCCATGATCAAGACCGGCTGGTTGGCTTTCAGCACGTCGCCAGGCTGAACCATGACCTTCACGATCTTGCCCGGCATGCCTGCGGCCATTTCGTTTCCGGCGCCCAACGCTCCGCCTTTTTTCAGAGATTCGTGCAAGATGGCTTCGTCGTTGTAGATCGTCACTTTACGGTATGCCGCACGCGTGTAGACGTTGTACTCGGTGTCAGAACCGATGACGTCGAGGACGTACGAGCCTCCGCCAAAAATCAAAGAGATGACGTTTTCAACGAGTCGATAATCTTCTTTCGAGATCTCGTACTTCACCCACTCGTTGTTCTCTTCTTGGAGATTGATGAGCCAAGCTTTGCGAGTTTCGTTGATATCGATCTTGAAATGCTTGCCGCTCATGTCAGCTTCGAAAAACATTAGCGCAACCCCTCTTCGCGAGCGAGATCCTTCCAACGGCTTGCGACGTTGTACTCTGAAACTGCTTTCGCTTTTTTATCGTTGTAAGCCGCAATCGCTGCCGTGATCAAAAACACGTGATCATCGACCGCTTTGAACAAGCGCGGCTCGAGAAGCTTCAAATCTTTCTCCACGAACTGAGTCGTGTAAGTGCCGTCCAAAAACTTCGGGTGCTGCAAGATCGATTTGTGTAACGAAATATTTGTCTTGATACCTGTGAGCGTGAACTCCGTCAGCGCCCGATCAAGTCGGCGAATGGCCGAGTCACGAGTCGGGCCAAACGCGATGAGTTTCGAAATCATCGGATCGTAGTAGATCGGCACTTCGTAACCCGGGTACGCGTACGAGTCGACGCGGATGAACGGGCCTTGCGGGTGACGGCAGCGGCGAATGAGACCTGGCGACGGAACAAACGTCTCTGGATCTTCTGCGCAAATGCGAGCTTCGATCGCCCAGCCGCGCTGAACGATGTCTTCTTGTTTGAACGACAGCGGACGACCGAGGGCCACGAAGATTTGTTCTTGAACGAGATCGGTGCCAGTCACAATTTCGGTGATCGGGTGTTCGACCTGAAGACGAGTGTTCATCTCCATGAAGAAGAATTCTTTCGTCACGTTATCGAAGATGAATTCGAACGTGCCCGCGCCGATGTATCCGATCGCTTTGCCT
>CAJYIL010000432.1 GCA_913774795.1 Pseudobdellovibrionaceae bacterium | reverse complement strand
GCGTCTTGGCCCGACATCACTTTCGATGAGTCGCGATCGACGTCGCCATCGAGCAAACTCAACTGAATGAGCTCAAGCCGTTTGACGTCATCGCGCATACGAGCCGCTTCCTCGAACTCGAGGTTATCCGAGGCCTTCTTCATCTTCTTACGAAGCGAAGCGATCTCTTTGTCGATCAGCTTCGGATCTTTCAGGTACTCAGCCTTCGGAGCCGAAACGAGCTTCTGGGCTTGCTCCTTCTTCGAGAGACCCGGCACCGGAGCCGACAAACTCGTCTGATCGTAAATCGCATAAACGCTCTCGCGCACGCGCTTTTTGACCGTGACCGGAGTAATCCCGTGTTTCTTGTTGTACTCCATCTGGATGGCGCGACGACGATTTGTCTCGCCCATCGCTTTTTCCATCGATTCGGTCACGTTGTCTGCATACAGAATGACGTGGCCTTCGGCATTTCGGGCAGCCCGACCGATTGTTTGAATCAGCGAGCGTTCCGAGCGCAAGAAACCCTCTTTATCCGCGTCGGTGATGGCCACCAGCGACACCTCTGGAATATCGAGCCCCTCACGGAGCAAGTTAATACCGACCAGCACGTCGAAAACACCCAAGCGCAAATCACGGATGATCTCGGTACGCTCGATCGTCTTGATATCACTGTGAAGGTACTTCACTTTGATGCCGAGGGATTCGTAATACTCCGTCAAATCCTCCGCCGAACGCTTCGTCAACGTCGTCACGAGAACGCGTTCGTTCTTCGCGATGCGAGCGCGAATCTCTTTCAAGAGATCGTCGACCTGGTGTCTCGCCGGGCGCACTTCGGTGAGAGGATCGATCAGACCTGTCGGGCGAATAATCTGCTCGACGATCAGGCCCTCTGACTTCGCGAGTTCGTAAGGGCCAGGCGTTGCACTCACGTGAACGACCTGACTCATGAGCGTCTCGAATTCCTGGAAGTTCAAGGGGCGATTATCGAGAGCCGATGGCAGACGGAATCCGTGATCGACAAGCGTCATCTTTCTCGCTCGGTCCCCACGGTACATCCCGCCGATCTGCGGAACAGTCAC
>CAJYIL010000431.1 GCA_913774795.1 Pseudobdellovibrionaceae bacterium | reverse complement strand
GAGACGGCGTTTTCATCTTCGCGTGAAAGGTCGTCGCAGGCAGCCGTCGCGCTCGCGGACTTCTCGATGCAAAAAGGCGATTTGCCGTCTCCCTGGATCCCGAAGATCAGCGGATTACAAAGCACCTGATTTGGTTCACACGAAAAGTCGGCGCGCATTCGTTCGCCGGTTGAGTTCAAGCAGGTCGTCGAACCAAAACAAAACTCAGTCGGCGCCACACACTTGTAAGCGCGTTTGCGCCCGTCTTGGTACTGCGAGACGCTTCCCGCGTAGATGCAATCCGGATTCGGATCGCTTGCATACTTGCGCCGCGCCTCATCGATAGACGCCGCGTCGCAGGCGGGCGCTTTTTCAGGCTGACACGAACGGAACTCCGCCGACGCTTGAGTCGAGATTCCCTCCTCCTCATCGCTGACTTCTGGGCCAGCGGCGAGTTCTTCGCTTTCGCTCGATGCCACTGGCCCTGCGGCCGCACGAGGGGCGACCGGCGTGACGACGATCGCGGAAGTTCCGTCGTTATCGACGGCTTGATAATCGGTGCGCTGTCTTGATTCGGCATCACCAGTCGATGCGGCTCGCTCAACGGCTTGCCCGCCTGGCGACGCCTGCACTTTCGGAGCAGTCGACGGCACAACGCCCGGGGGAACGCTTCCGCGACGCGCCGACACGGTTTCTCGTTCGCGTCTTACGCGCCCTTCGATGGTGATCGCGTGAGCCGGCGAGCCCGCTCGCGCTGGAATCGAAGACGGTGTAGGGCTCGGATTCGACGATTGAATCTTCAACTGGGGACGATGAGTTCTCGCCCATCGATCCGAAAAAATTTGCGCTTCAGGCTGTTCATTGACGAATTTGGATTTCGAACTGTTTCCGGGAATCAATGAGCCCATCAGGAAGTCGCCGGCTTGCGGAACGCGGCGAAGCTGACTTTTCAAATTATCCGGCAAACGACTGAAGCTCGATAGAGTCGCGCAGGCCCACGTGCCGTCGGGGCTCGCTTTGACGCCAATGGTTTTTGATTTATCGCAGCGGCTGCTTCCCCGTTCACCGACCGTGCAGACCGCTTGCGCGACCATGCCCGTCCCAGCGACAGCTCGCAAGACCATCAGCGTTTTATAACCGGCACCGCATTTTAAACCCGCCCCTTGCCCGTCATCGAATGGGAGACTCGGATCGCGAGAAGCCGCCCAGGCTTCTTCACCCGCGAAGAGTGACAACAGATTTGCGATTTGCGAATAGCGGGCCGCCTCTTCACCTGATGCGCGCATCTTTTTCGGCAAGCGATCGATCTCTCGCATCATCGCGCGAAGACCGCGGATATATTTTGTGCGCTTCGATTTCGGGAGTCTCATCACTTCATCGTAAGAAAGCACGCGCGCAAACGACGGAAGAGGACTCTCGGCTCGCGCGGAAGCCAAAGGAGCCGATAACAAAATCGCCACGCTCGCAAGAGCCGTGGCGATTTTCAAAACAGATTTTTCGAGAGTTTTCATGAGCTTCTTGTCGGAAAAAGAAGCTCTCAAATGAACGTCTAGCCCGTCTAAGGGCGTGGGCGAATCAGACCTTACCGGCCCGTGAGTGGTTTGCGAGTCGCCTTCAAGTCACCCGCATCACCCAAACTGTTCCGGAATGAAACATCGAGTTGACCGTTGATCCACGTCCCCGAGGCCGACAAATAGCTCGAACCCGGAACCGACGGTGATCCACCCGAAACCGCCGTCATGCTGATGCGGCCCGAGAGCTGATCGAAGCTGACGGCGAGTTGGTACTGACCGATTCCGCTCGATGTATCGAGACGGCGGTATTGAGCGACGAGAGTCGGAATCGTCACGCCCGGTTGATCGGTCGCCACTTCCTTTGCCGTGATGATCAACGACACAGCCACGCGCTGAGAACCTGAGTCCATGACGCCCGTGTAGTTGCCTTCGATTTGGCGATAGACCGCGTAGAGACGTTGGCGACGATCGACGGAGTCATCTGAAACCGGCGCCGAGACCGACGGCGAAGTCCGACGACCCTCGAAGCGGCCCCAGGGGCGCCCGCCTTTTGAAACGATGATCGAGGCGCCGTCATTGATCACGCTGCCGCCGATGATGATCGAGTTCGAATCGATACCGGTTTGCGACGAGGCTGAGCCGATCGGCGACATCTGGAGATTGCCGGTGTAGGCATTGTACTGACCGACGAGTGGGACGTAATCGGTTTGCGCGACAACGCCGTTCAACTGAAAGCGGCCCACGAGGGTCGGCTGCGTGCGACGTGTCCCGTCAGGGTTGGCGCCCCCGTCGAGATCGGCGATCGAAAGAAACAACTGACCCTGCTGTGGGGCCACTCCGTCGCTCGAAATCAACGTGAGAGTGCCGTCGTAGGTACCGACGGCATTCGAGTATTGACCGCGAAGAGCATCGGCATCTTTTTGTTGCTGCTTCGTGAATTGGTCATCGTGCTCAACGCCCACTCCGCACGCCGAGAGTGCACTGACGAACGCGACTGCCATCATTGAATTTTTCAAAACTGTTTTCATCATGATCTTTCGCCCTCCCGGGCGCTTATTTCTTTACCGTTGTTACAAGCTCGTCACGTGCGGCCGCAAGCTGGTTCAAACCGATGTGGTAATTCCCGATGGCGGTTGCGCGGTCGAGCTGCGCTGAGAACAAATCATTGTAGGCGCGAATTAATTCGACGAGCGGCTGTCGACCCTGTCGATAGGCAACTTCTAACTCGCGAACGACACGCTCGCGCTGAGAGACCACGTCGATCGAGAGCTTCGCGACGGAGTACTGCGCGAGAACTTGTCTGGCTGACGTGTCGAGCGCGCGCTTCGCTTGATCGACCGCGTAGAACATGTTGTTTTCGGCGATCGCCTTTTGCACTTGCGCATTGGCGACTTGACCGCGGAACGCCGTCGAATTGATCGGCGTATTGAACTGAACGCCGATGTAGTACGTCGGCTTCGTCGTCGACGTCATTTCGGCCACGGCATCGGCGTGATTTTGATCTGAGCCCGTCGTCGCGGCCGTGGCGACTAAGTCGAGAGTCGGGAGCGTTCGACTCCGAACACTGGCGAGCGTTTTGTCTGCCACATCGAGATTGATCTTGTTGATGTGGACCACGCGCAAGTCGTCGGTGTTCTTTGAGGCGAGCTGCGGCACGGGCGGAATTTCGCTCGGAACATCGAGGAGAATTTGCTCTTTCGTGTCGAGGCGAAGCTCCGTCAGAAGAGCCTGAACGGCATTCAGATAGTTGGCCGACGAACCTTTGACGCGAGACTCGGTATTCTCTTGCTCGGCCTCGAGACGCGGAAGTTCGCCAGGCGCCGAGAGATTGAAACCGGCCTTACGACGCACGTTTCGAACGAGCTGCGAATACTTCTCGCGAGCCGAGAGGTTTTGCTGGAACTGTTGCTCCGCGATGTACGCGTTCCAGTAAAGCGTCATGACGTTGAGCAACCGCTCTTCGAGTTGCTCTTCGCGATTTTCGAGAGCCGAATCCACCTGCTCACGATAGGCTTCAAGGAGCATCCTTTCGGCGCGACCGAAGAAGTTTGAAAGCAAGTTTTGACGAAGACCGAGTGTGAGCGCGGTCAAATTTCCGGTCGCCAGCGCGGTCTGCACCGCAAACGGGTTCGCGGTTCTCGAGAGGCGATTGTCTTGATACGTCAGGCTCAAATCAGTACCGGTGATAAACCTTTTTGAGAGAACAGCCTGAAGCGTAAACGATTCATTGAGCGCATCGGCCGTCTGCGTGATGTTCTCGGCCTCGGTGTAGGTGTAGCCGGGCTGAATATCGATTTTAAAATCGTAAACACCTAATGCTTGCGAAAGATTGTAGTACGAGAGCTGAGCCGTGAGCTCCGTGTTCTTCACGGTCAGCGACTGCTTCAACGCCAAGTCGACGACCGACTGCGGAGTCAGCTTCAACACGGCGTGCGCCGGTAGAGCCAGAGTCAGAATTATCGATGCAGAGACGAAAGATGAGATCTTCACTCAAAATTCCCCAGGAAGCCCAAGAGCAAGTTGTGATTCGGGACATCAGTGCCGACCGAAGGGCGACTCAAGGCGATCCGCAAATCGTAGCCGGCAAAGACCGAAAGTCTCGCGGTCAACGAGCGTTCCCCGCTCGCACCAACTGACGCAAAATTAATTCCCGAAGACGAATCGGCGTACGAGACCGAAGAGGTCTGGATCAACTGAAGACGACCGACGCCGATGTTGGCGTGGACGCTCCAAAGGGGCGATTTCGGAAGAACGTAGCTCGCGGTCGCTCCGACTTGAGCTTTGATCGCGTGAAGTTTCGTATCCTCGATTTGAACCCCGGTCGGCGAACGAAGCGCCAGATTAAACTGCGCGTACCCGATCGACGCAAAGGGGCCGACCTCGAGGTTCGGGTTGTTATCGAATCGAATCGGTAACCACTGACCCTCGAGCGCGACCATCGCGTTTGTTCCGGCATCAGCGAGGTCGTAAGGAACAAGATTCGAAAGCGCCATCGAACCTTTTGGCGTAAATGGCTGGAGAGAAACGCCGAGCCGGTATTCTAGCGGGCGAATCGGGTTCTCGACTTCACCGATGCGCGAGCGAACCGTCGCTGGAGTCGGCAAAACGCCTTGCGAAAGATCATCTTTCGAAAGCATCAGCTCCTTTGTCGCTTGATTCTCGAGAACCTCGGGAGCGACGGCCTCCGGGGCATTCGATTTTTTCTTACGTGAAGCCGTCTTCTTCGATTTCGGGACCGGGCGACGTTTCGCAACCGGCTTCGCCATCTCCGTGGCTGGTTGATCCTGCATACCCGACAAAACCGCTGGCTTCGGTGTGGCGACGGCCGCATTTTTTTTCAGCTTCAGCGGAATGCCGTATTCATCTGTCGGCTCGGGCTTTGGCGTCGGCGTGCCTTTGTCGACAGATCGG
>CAJYIL010000430.1 GCA_913774795.1 Pseudobdellovibrionaceae bacterium | reverse complement strand
CAAACTTCGACCACAACGGTCACTTATAACAACGGTGCAGGCGCGCAGTCCACGAATCGCGCGGTTCAAGGGACAGGTGCGGTCGCCGCCAATCTCGCAATCGCCGAAGCTCCGTCTTACGATTTCGGAACGCGCGCAACGGGTTCGACGCAAGACAAAACGTTTACGGTCACAAATTCGGGCGGCGTTAACGCGACATCCGTAAGTGCATCGGCCTTGTCATCAGGGTTCTCGTATAAGGGCGGAACATTCCCGGGCACGGGCGGTTCGTGCACGAACGTTCTTGCGCCAACCGCGTCGTGTACGTTCGTTGTAACTTACGCGCCGGTCGCGACGGGTGCCGCATCGAATACTCTGACTCTCACTTATGGAAACGGTGTCGGCACCGTCACGACATCGGTCGGTGTCACCGGCGTCGGCGCGGCGCCTGCCTTGATCGGAATCAGCGATGGTCCGACCTATGATTTCGGCTCGATCGCCACGGGTGGAGTTGCCGAGAAAACATTTACCCTCACGAACTCCGGCGGAATAACGGCGACGACGTTGTCGGGCTCGGGTCTCGCCACTCCGTTTACTTATAAGGGCGGCACATTCCCGGGAACCGGCGGAACATGTACATCGCTCTTGAATCCAGCGGCGATGTGTTCAGTCGTTGTGACATTCGCGCCGGCGACTGTCGCACCGTTTAGCGGATCAATGAACATCGCCTATAACGACGGAGTCACGGCCCAAACCGTTTTGCGCGCGGTGACGGGTACGGGTGTCTTGCCGGCTTCGATCACGATCAGCGATGCGACGACCTACGACTTCGGTGCGGTCGTGGTCACGGCAACAAAGGACAAGACATTCACAATTACGAATGGCGGATCTCTCACGGCGACGGCCATCAGCGCAGCACCGTTGAATGCACCGTACACGTTCAAAGGCGGATCATTCCCGGGATCGGGCGGAAACTGCGGAGCTTCGTTGAACTCGGGATCGTCGTGTTCGGTCGTCGTGACGTTTGCGCCAACCGCGTTGGGCTCATCGAGCGATACGTTGACTCTTTCGTACAACAACGGGGCTTCAACGCAAACCGCGACTCGTCCGATTCAAGGGACGGGCGCGACCGCCGCAAATCTCGCGATCAGCGATGGTCCGACTTACGATTTCGGTTCGATCGCCAATGGAGCGAACGTTGAGAAAGCGTTCACGATTACCAATAACGGCGGCGTCTTTGCGACCGTCATGGCTTCAGGTGCGCTCTCGGCTCCGTACTCATACAAAGGCGGAGCGTATCCGGGCACGGGCGGAACATGCGCGACCACTCTCGCTCCGGCCGCGACTTGTATCGTTGTCGCTGTTTACTCGCCGACGACGATCGGCACCCAAACTGCGACGCTCACTTTGAATTACAACGACGGTCTCGCGGCGCAATCGGCGACGCGCCCGATGACGGGAACAGCGGTCACGCCGGCCTCTCTCACGATCAGCGATGGCCCGACTTACGATTACGGCACACGCGCGACGGGTTCTTCAGTCGACAAGACTTTCACGATCACAAACGGCGGCGCTTACACCGCATCATCCATGGCGGGTCTCGGTCTCTCGGCTCCGTTCACGTTCAAAGGTGGATCTTACCCAGGAACAGGCGGATCATGTGCGACCACTTTAACATCGAGTGCGTCGTGTACGGTGGTCGTGACTTACGCGCCAACGGCCACGGGATCGCAGTCTTCGACGTTGACGTTGAACTACTTCAACGGTGCGGCGGCCGATTCGGCGACACGCGCCGTTCAGGGCACGGGCGCGGCTCCGGCGATTCTCTCACTCTCGGATACTCCGACTTACAACTTCGGATCACTCGCGTACGGAAATTCGGCTGACAAAACGATCACGGTCACGAATTCCGGAGGCATCGCCGCGGCCAGCGTGAGTGGTTCAGGTCTCGCGGCTCCTTACGCATTCAAAGGCGGAACATACCCAGGCACCGGCGGAACATGCGGAGTCGCGATTGCGGCCGCATCGACATGTTCAGTTGTCGTTACGTTTGCTCCGACCGTCGCGGGTTCGACATCGAGTACGATGACTCTCGCGTACAACGACGGCGTGACCGCACAGAACGTTTCGCTCGGGGTGACGGGCACCGCATCTGCTCCGGCTCTCATCACGGTCTCGGATGGACCGACTTACTCTTTCGGAAACGTCGCCAACGGATCATCGAACGATAAGACCTTCACGCTCACGAACTCAGGCGGATTCCTCGCGACTTCAATGGCGGGATCAGGCCTCACGGTGCCATTCTCTTTCAAAGGTGGCGGTTATCCGGGATCGGGCGGAACATGTTCGACGACTCTCGCAGCTTCGGCGACTTGCACGATCGTCGTCAATTTTGCGCCGACAACAAGTGCGACTCACAACGGAACTCTGAACGTTGCTTACAACGATGGTGTCGGTTCTCAATCCTCCGTTCGAGCGATGACCGGCATTTCGACGGCGCCTGCCATTTTGGGAATCAGCGATGGACCGACTTACGATTACGGCACTCGCGCGATCGGCTCGACCCTCGATAAGACATTCACGATCTCAAACACGGGCGCCTTCCAGGCCAGCGCAATCGTTCCATCGGGCGTCGCGGCTCCATACGCCTTTAAGGGCGGCACATTCCCGGGAACGGGCGGCACATGTTCGACGACTCTCGCAGCTTCATCGAGCTGTGTGGTCGTCATCACATATTCGCCGACAGCGACCGGCGTTCAGTCCACGACCTTCGCACTTGCTTACAACGACGGCGCGCAAGCTCAACCGACGAATCGGTCGATCACCGGAACCGGCGTTGCGCCTGCGACGATCACGATCAGCGACGGTCCGACATACGACTTCGGTTTAAGAGCGACAGGCTCATCTCTCGATAAGTCATTCACTTTGACGAATACGGGCGGCATCGCGGCGACTTCGGTGAGCGGTGGAGGTCTCGCGGCTCCGTTCACATTCAAAGGTGGTTCGTTCCCGGGTGCGGGTGGCACATGTTCGACGACGCTCGCGCCGGCCGGCACATGTACCGTCATCGTGACGTACGCACCAACCGCAAACGGTGTTTCGAATGGAACATTGAACATCTCGTTCGACAACGGTGTGACGACGCAGTCTTCTTCTCGCGGGGTGACAGGAACCGCGGTTGCACCGGCTCTTCTCACGATTTCAGATGGCGCGACTTACGATTTCGGATCAGTTGCGACTAGCGGCTCGCAAGACAAAGTCTTTACCCTCCAGAACACGGGCGGCCTTGCAGCGGCGACCGTCATCGGCGGAGGCTTGGGCGCACCGTACACGTATAAAGGCGGCACATTCCCGGGAACGGGCGGGAACTGCGGATCCTCACTCGCGGCAGGCGCATCTTGTACATTCGTCGTCACGTTCGCTCCGACCGTCAACGGCTCGACGTCATCGAATGTCGCGATCACATACGACGACGGTGCTAATTCGCAAACGGCGAATCGCGCGATTCAGGGAACAGGTGCTCCTCCGGCCTCACTCTCGATTTCAGATGGGCCGACGTATAACTTCGGAACGATCGCCAACGGCGGAACAGCTGAGAAAACCTTCACGCTCACAAACGGTGGAGGAGTCAATGCGACATCGGTTGCGGGTGTCGCTCTCTCGGCTCCGTTCTCATTCAAAGGTGGCACGTTCCCGGGTACGGGCGGAACATGTGCGTCGACTCTGAATTTCACAACGTCGTGTACGATCGTCGTCGTCTACTCACCGACATCGATCGCGTCCGATTCAGGAACACTCACGGTCAATTACTTTAACGGGCTCACGAACGTTTCGACATCTCGTCCGTTCACGGCAACGTCGGTCGCTCCGGCCCTTCTTGCGATCGACTTGGGACCGACTTACGACTTCGGTTCACTCGCGGTGGGCGCGACGGCCGAAGCCACATTCACCGTCACCAACTCCGGAAATTTCCCGGCCTCATCGCTGGCGGGTGCGGGCCTCGCGGCACCTTACACATTTAAAGACGGTACGTTCCCGGGCACCGGCGGAACATGTACGACGACGCTCGCAGTGAGCGCATCTTGTACGGTTGTCGTGAAGTGGACGCCGACGGCGACCGGCGCGCAGTCATCGACGCTGCAAGTGACGTACAACGATGGCGCTCAACCTCGTACGGCTTCACGCGCGGTCACCGGAACAGGCGTCGCTCCAGCATTGATTACGGTTTCGAATGGTCCGCAGTATGATTTCGGTGCGGTCGCGAACGGTTCATCGAACGACAAAACGATCACGCTTCAAAACACCGGCGGTATCACCGCGACCGCGATAAGCGGATCAGGTCTTTCTGTTCCGCTTTCATTCAAAGGCGGAACATATCCGGGAACGGGCGGTACATGCGGAGCGACTCTCGCTTCGAGCGCAAGCTGTACGGTTGTCGTAACGTTTGCTCCGACGACAACGGGTTCCTACACATCGACGATGTCGGTGAGCTACAACAACGGCGTCAACGTTCAAACATCGACGCGTGATTTCCTTGGGTCGTCTTCGAACCCAGCTGTTTTGGCGATCAGCGATGGCCCGACGTACAACTTCGGTAACGTCGCAAACGGATCGATCAACGACAAGTCATTGACCGTTACGAACTCAGGCGCGTTCACCGCAACATCGATAGGTGGCTCGGGCCTCGCGGCGCCGTACTCATTCAAAGGCGGATCATACCCAGGCGCGGGAGGGACCTGCTCTTCCACTCTGTCGGCCTCGGCTTCTTGTACGATCGTCGTCACTTACGCGCCGGTGACAAGCGCAACCGCCAACGCAACCGCAGTCGTGAATTACAACGACGGCGTTACAACTCAGTCCGCGACTCGCGCTCTGACGGGCATCTCGACGGCGCCTGCACTTCTCGCGCTCTCAGATGGTCCGACTTACGACTACGGCACCGTTGCGATCGGCGCGTCAGCCGACCGCACCTTCACTCTCTCGAACACCGGTTCATTCACGGCTTCTTCGCTTGCGCTCTCGGGTGTCGGTGCTCCGTTCGTTTATAAAGGCGGATCATACCCGGGCACCGGCGGAACCTGCGCGACCTCTCTTGCGGCTTCTTCGAGCTGCACGATCGTGATCAGCTACGTACCGTCAGCAACGGGTCTCCAGACAACGACCCTGAACTTCGCGTACTACGACGGAGCCGCGGCGCAAACGGCCGGTCGCCCGGTTCAGGGGACAGGGGTTGCACCGGCGAACATCACGATCTCAGATGGTCCGACTTACGATTTCGGAACACGGGCGACCGGTTCATCAACGGATAAATCAATTACGTTGACGAACGGTGGCGGCTTGACCGCGACATCGATGGGCGGTGCGGGCCTGTCTGCTCCGTTCACGTTCAAGGGCGGATCTTATCCGGGTACGGGCGGAACATGCGGGGCGACACTCGCAAGCGGTAACACGTGTTCGGTCGTCGTCACTTACGCGCCTTCGGTTAACGGCACACTCTCGACTTCACTCGATATCAACTACAACAACGGTGTGAGCGCGCAAACGTCGTCTCGACCTATCACCGGAACCGCGGTTGCACCGGCCGTCTTAACGGTTTCAGACGGCGCGACTTACGACTTCGGAGCGGTGGCGACGACAGGTTCACAAGACAAAGTCTTCACGCTCACGAACTCGGGCGCATTCTCGGCAACAACAGTTTCAGGTGGCGGCATCTCCGCGCCTTACACATTCAAAGGCGGCTCTTTCCCAGGAACGGGCGGAACGTGCGGAGCGACGCTGGCTCCAGCCGGTACATGTACGTTCGTCGTGACCTTTGCTCCAACCGTGAATGGCTCGACATCGGCGACGATTTCGATCGCTTATCACGACGGCGCAAATCCGCAAACGGCGCTTCGCCCGATTCAAGGTGCGGGCGCTCCACCGGCTTCGCTCTCGATCTCGGATGGTCCAACCTACAACTTCGGTACGATCGCCAACGGCGGAACAATCGAGAAAAACTTCACCGTCACCAATGGCGGTGGCGTCAACGCGACTTCGCTCTCGGCGGCGACGTTGAACGCGCCTTATTCTTACAAAGGCGGATCGTTCCCGGGCTCCGGCGGAACATGTACATCGCAGCTCAATGTTTCATCGTCGTGCGTGATCGTGATTGTCTACTCGCCAACGTCGATCGGCACTCAAACACAAACGGCGACGTTGAATTACTTCAACGGTCTCGTCACGACATCGGCCACCCGAGACATGACCGGCACCGCGGTCGCTCCGGCTCTCCTCGCGATCAACAATGGTCCGACTTACGACTTCGGGTCGCTCGCGACCGGATCATCGGCTGATGCGACGTTCACGATCACGAACAACGGAAACTTCACTGCGGCCTCAATGACGGGTCTCGGACTTGGCGCACCGTTCACATACAAGGGCGGCACTTACCCAGGAACGGGTGGTACATGTTCGACGACTCTCGCGGTCAGCGCTTCGTGTACGGTCGTCGTCACGTGGGCACCGACCGCCACGGGATCGCAATCTTCGAACTTGCTCGTCAGCTATTTCAACGGCGCGGTTTCGCAAAACGCCACTCGCCCGGTCACAGGCACGGGCGTGGCTCCGGCGTTGATTACGGTATCAAACGGGCCGACTTATGATTTCGGTGCTGTTGCAAACGGATCGGTGAATGACAAATCGATCACACTCACGAACTCCGGCGGTATCACGGCCACCGCGTTGAACGGTTCAGGTCTCACGGCGCCGTTCTCGTTCAAAGGCGGAACATTCCCGGGTACGGGCGGAACGTGCTCGACGACATTGGCAGCGGGCGCAACATGTACCCTCACCGTGACTTATGCGCCGACGTCGACCGGCTCCTACGCCGCGACTCTGTCTGTTTCGTATAACGACGGTGTTCAAGCGCAGACGTCGACGCGCGGATTCACCGGTACGTCATCAGCTCCAGCGTCACTGAGCATTTCAGACGGCCCGACATTCTCGTTCGGTAACAAAGCCAACGGCAGCGCGACCGACAAGACATTTACAGTTTCGAACTTGGGCGCGTTCACATCGAGCGCGCAATCTCCAGGGGCACTCGCCGCGCCTTACTCGTATAAGGGCGGCACTTACCCAGGTTCAGGCGGAACATGCGGACTCACGCTGGCCGGCTCAGCCTCATGCACGATCGTCGTCACGTATGCGCCGACATCGAGCGGCACCGCCAACGCAACTCTGTCTTTGGGTTATAACGATGGCGTCACGACGCAGACCGCGACGCGTGCGATGACGGGCGTATCGACACCGCCAGCTCTGCTCACCGCAACGCCTTCGGCGACGTACGACTTCGGGACGCTCGCGACGACGACATCAGCGGATGTGACCTACACGCTTTCGAACACCGGTGGCTACGATGCAACGACGTTGACGGGCTCGGGCCTCGCGGCTCCGTTCTCTTTCAAAGGCGGAACATTCCCGGGCACCGGCGGAAACTGTCCAGCGACGCTTGCGGCTTCGAGCAGTTGTACGGTCGTGATCACTTATGCGCCAACCGCGACGGGCACACAGTCGGCGGTCGCGACGTTCTCTTACTTTGACGGCGCCGCCTCGCAAAGTTTGAATCGCAATCTGATCGGAACGGGGGCTGCGCCGGCGACAATCGCGATCAGTGACGGACCAAATTATTCTTTCGGTACGGTCGCGGCCGGTGCCTCTTTCGACAAAACGCTCACTTTGACGAACGGCGGTGGCTTCTCGGCGCTGAGCATGTCGGGCGGCGGTCTCTCGGCTCCGTTCTCTTTCAAAGGCGGATCTTACCCGGGTACGGGCGGCACGTGCGGAGCGACTTTAGCGCCGAGCGCGACATGTAACGTGGTCGTCACTTTCAATCCGACCGTGAATGGTTCTTACAACGCAACAATGACGGTTTCGTTCAACAACGGGATCACGACGACATCGTCGTCGCGCACGATGGATGGCGCAGCCGCCGACCCAGCCGTTTTGACGATCTCAGACGGCGCGACGTACGATTTTGGACCGGTCGCGAACACGGGATCGAAAGACAAAACGTTCACGGTTCAGAACTCAGGCGGAGTCACGGCGTCGTCCCTCAGCGGATCGGGCCTTTCAGCGCCTTACTCTTTCAAAGGCGGTTCATTCCCTGGCACCGGCGGAACTTGCGGAACAACGTTGAATGCGTCAGCGACGTGTACGGTCGTTGTCACGTTCTCGCCGCTCACATCGGGCACGACATCTTCATCGATCACGCTCACGTACAATAACGGAATCTCCACGTTGACGACGACGCGCGCGGTGCAAGGCACAGGCGCTCCGCCGGCGGTCATCACCGTGAGCGACGCGGCAACGTACACGTTCGGAACTGTCGCCAACAACTCGTCGAACGATCACGCATTCACTCTCTCGAATACGGGCGGCGTTCAAGCGACGGCCCTGAATGCCAGCGCGCTCTCGGCTCCGTACTCGTTCAAAGGCGGAACATTCCCGGGCACCGGCGGTACATGTACGAATCTTTTGGCAAACGGCGCAACGTGCACGGTCGTCGTCACCTATTCGCCAACAACGGTTGCGACACACAACGCGACTTTGAACATCACGTACAACGACGGTTTGGCAGCGCAAACGTCTCCGCGTCCAATGACGGGAACGGCCGTCACGCCAGCGATTCTCGGGATCGACCGTGGACCGACCTACGATTACGGCACGCTCGCCCAAGGTGCGGTTGCGCAGCAAACTTTCACCGTTATTAACTCGGGGAACTTCGCGGCCAGCGGTCTCTCGGTGACGTCGCTCAGCACTCCATTCAGATTCAAAGGTGGCGGTTACCCAGGAACGGGCGGGACATGTACGACATCGCTTGCGGTGAGTGCGTCGTGTACGCTGGTCGTCGAGTATGCGCCGTCTTCGACGGGCAGTTCTTCTCAGTCGATCGATCTCGTCTACAACGATGGTGCTCAATCCCGCACGGCCAATCGAGCGGTGACGGGTTTCTCGGCGGCGCCAGCGCTCCTGACTGTTTCCGATGGCCCAACGTTTGACTTTGGTATCGTCGCAAACGGAGCGACGATCCAGAAGACATTCACGGTATCGAACTCCGGTGGTGTGTCGGCGACATCGCTGGCCGGCGGAGGTTTGACGGCTCCATTCACATTCGTCGGCGGTACATTCCCGGGAACGGGCGGTACATGTTCTACAACGCTCGCGGCATCGACGGCGTGTACGGTCGTTGTTCAGTTTGCTCCGACCGCGACGAACTCTTACGGCAACACGCTCGCGATCGGTTATAACGATGGCGTCACGACGCAATCATCGACTCGTGCGATCACGGGCGCTTCGGCTGCGGCCGCAGTCGTCGCGATCTCCGATGGTCCGACATACAACTTCGGTACGGTCGCTTCGGGCTCGTCGGTTTCGAAAACGTTTACTCTGACAAACTCAGGTGGCGTGACAGCGACGTCGTTTAATGCGCCTTCGCTCGCAGTCCCTTATTCTTACAAAGATGGCTCTTATCCAGGCACGGGTGGTTCGTGTTCGGCCACGTTGGCGGCGGGCGCATCGTGTACGATTGTCGTTTCATTCTCGCCAGCCATGGGTGGTTCGTACACCGACACGATCGCGGTCGCTTACAACAACGGCGTGACGACAGTCTCGGCAACTCGCGATTTGCAAGGCGTCGGCGCTGCTCCGGCCAATCTCGTGATTTCGAACGGCGTCACTTACAATTTCGGTACGGTTGCTAAAGGATCTATTAACGAATTCACATTCGTCGTGACGAACGCTGGCGGTGCCGCGGCCACTTCGATGACTCCATCGGCGCTTCTCGCGCCGTACGCCTTCAAGGGTGGCTCTTACCCAGGTTCGGGCGGAACATGCGGCACGACTCTCGCGGGCTCAGCTTCGTGCTCGGTCGTCGTGACGTACTCGCCAACCGTCGTGTCATCAGCTGACAACACGACCCTCACGATCAATTACAACAACGGGATTAGCACGCCGAGCGCGACTCGTCCGATGACAGGGACGGCGGTTAACCCGGCGTTGATCACTTTCGATGTCACGACGACTTATTCGTTCGGTAAGCTCGCCGTCGGTGCGGTCGCCGAAGCGACCATTTCTCTGACAAATACGGGTTCTTTCCCAGCGACGTCAGTCGCCGACGGCCTCGGACTCGCGGCGCCGTTTGCGTTTAAAGGCGGGACTTATCCGGGAACAAACGGCACTTGCACGAATGGCCTCGCTGTCGGAGTGAGCTGTAACGTCGTCGTCACCTTCTCGCCAACGGGCACCGGTTCACCGTCATCGAACATCAAGATCTCTTATTTCGATGGTGCGAATACTCAAAACGCTATTCGCGCGATCACAGGTACCGGTGCAACCGCCGCGGTACTGACTTTGTCTGACGCCGGCTACGATTACGGAACCGTCGCAGTCGGAGCGACGGCGAACAAAACCTTCACGGTCACGAACTCCGGTGGTGTGCCGGCGACTTCAATTGCGTCGACACCGATCTCGTCTGACTATGACTATCTCGGTGGGGTTTTCCCGGGAACGGGCGGCACGTGCTCGACAACTTTGGCAGATACGACCGGCAATACGTGCACGATCGTCGTGACTTTCGCTCCGCAATCGCTCGGCGCGAAGAATGCCAACATCGTCTTGAATTACTTCGATGGTCTCGCGTCACAGTCGTCTTCTCCGCGCGCCATCACCGGAACGGGCGCGGCGCCAGCCCAGCTCACGGTTCTCCCGGCTTCATCGCCGGTGCCATTCGGAACAGTTGAAACCGGATACACGACCGATCAAACTTTCACGGTCAACAACACAGGCGGAGTGAGCGCGACTTCGATGGGCGTCACGGGTCTCGTATCGCCGTTTGCTCTTCCGGGCGCGTACCCGGGAACAGGCGGCACGTGCGGTACGTCGTTGGCTGCATCGGCATCGTGCACGATCGTCGTTCGATTCGCTCCACTAGTCGTCGGAACACAAACCGGCTCGATGACAGTCGGTTACAACACGGGAGTGGGTACGTCATCCGTCGCGAAATCGTTGACGGGAACCGGCGCACCACCGAATGCGCCGACGGTTGCACGCACGGCCCCTTCGTCAACTCCAAACACGACATCGTCGGTAACGCTGACGGTATCCGGAGTCGTCGCGACCGAAGTCGTTCGTCTCTACCGCGACAGCGCTTGTACCGGCACGGTTTACAACTCGGGCACGGTCGGCACATCGCAGACGTCGATCGCCTTGAGCGATACCGTCACGACTGACGGGACATTCAATTGGTATGCGACTCGTCAAAACCCGGCGGGTACAGTTTCAGCGTGTTCGGTCTCGGTCGCATCTTACA
>CAJYIL010000429.1 GCA_913774795.1 Pseudobdellovibrionaceae bacterium | reverse complement strand
GTGAGAAAAAGCGCCGTGAGTAGGGTGCCTTGAACCAACGGCGAAAGAACAAAAATGAACTCAATCGCAATCACAGCCCAGCCTAACTTTTTCGCGTTCTCCGGGGAGATTTTTTCAGACAACGCGCGGATGTCTGGAAAGAAACTCTGCTGAAGAAAGCTCGGGAGGGCGGACCCGTCTTTCCATTCGGGTTGTTGCACCTTTGCAAGAGCCGCGCGACCATACGAAATCAAAACATTAACGGCGATCCAAACAAGGCCAGCGCTTGCAAACGATTCTTTCTTGAAGAGAAACGAAATCCAGACGCCAATGAGAATCATCGCGGTCATCGAATCACTTCCTCCATTGAGACTTCCGCGGAAGCGAATGCAGGTTGCGACGTGAACGACAAACAAAGCAAAAAACGCGAAGGCCGACGGCTTTAGAAATCCGGCGGCGCCGAAGAGGATCAAACCCCAAGCCAAATAAGTGAAGGTTTCGATGCGCGCGAACCATTCCACCCAGGTCAGAGGGAGCGGGAGGTTGATCTTGAACTCTCGTTCGAGATTTTCTTTGCTCCAGATCTTGAGAATGGCGCCTTGCTGAATCATCTTCAAAAGTTCAACGCCTTGGAGGATGAGGGCGAAAGCAATGAGGTGTGCGATCAATCCGCGCGCCATTGCCAGACTCATACGGCATCCGCCTTTGTCTCAGAAGAGTAGATCACGATCGTTTCGTCACCGGCTTTCGCCAAGACTCGAAATTGAACTTCTTTTTCTGAGTTCACCATCAAACGATTCAAGACCAGTGAGCGAACCATTCGGTAACTGGTGAGGCTTTTGACTTTGATTGGATCGACTTCGCCTTTTGCGTCGACGAATTTCTGGATGTCCTGGACAAAGTTTTCAAGCGTCGTCATCTCGGCGTGAAGGCGCGTTCCCTCGGGGTTGATGAAGAGACTCAGGAGCGTGCGTGAATCCTTGAAAGTGATGGGCAACCAGTCTTGGTTACCTATTCGCTTCACTTCGAGAAGCAGCTGATAGCCGATGCGGTCGAAAAAATTCCACCGCGGGAAAATCACTCGAATCAGTTCTAAGTTCATGACTCGATGATAGAGAGTTTTATTTTTTGCGCCAAATGTTTTGAACGATCTCGGCCATCGGAGTGACGTGCGTGCCTGATGCACAATCTCTTCCGATTTTGAAATCGCTAGCGGAGGTCGATCCCGCGAAAAGGGCATCGTACGAAGCTTGATCCGTCGGGTGATCTTGGTCGGTGCCATTACAGTAAAGCTTGTTTGAAGTCACGTTACCGCTGGTGTCGTAGACGATCTCGTAGTTGTTCCAGCGCCCAGATGAGGTCGGGCAGCCTGGTTGATCGACTGATCCGGCGGGCGGCGTTGCGCACGAGGCATAAGCGGCTGTGCCGGCTCCTCCTCCAGTTCCTGTTCCGCTCGGAAGAGCCGGGAGGTAATTGCCTTTGTTGTCACAAGACGATGTGAGCAGAGCGAGGACGATGAAAGCGATAAATCTCATTGAGGTCTCCTGGAAGGAGACAGCTCAGCATTCGAACGCTCTACGATCAAGATTTATGAATTTGAGAGACAGATTTCGACGACGAAGGGTCCCACATCCGTTTCAAACGGGATGACCATGCGAGGACCATTGGTCATCGGGACGACCGAGTGATCATGACCCGCGATGACTGACGGGAGTGCCGTGTTGATGCCGTAGCCAGCTTTGTTTAGAACGATCTTAGCTTGCCCGAAGATGATGTTCGTGAGTTCTCCAGCGCCGTCACGGGTCATGTCGTTGATCTCCGTGCACTCCTCACCAATCATGCGACTCAACACTGCGAGAAACGTCTTGGCCGGAAAACTAATCACGACCGATCCAGTGAACGCGTCGCTCACAAGGCCGATGACGCCCGAAATATCGCCGGAGTACTTGTCGCTTTTTTGCTTTAGGTACACCTGGCCCGCATGAGCTTTTGTAGACGCTTGGGTGTCGAGCGTCTTGAGGGTCGCCTCGAGAAACGGGTTGATGAAATTGACGTCGATCAATTTACGAGCAGCGGTCATGCAGTCAACTCTTCAGCTTGTTGGAGTGATGAGGGAAAAAGATTTGCCAAGCGTCTCAAGAGGCTTAAGTCAAACTGGGCGTGGCTTGGATTGCCGGCGCATTCGTCGATCATTTGTTTAACGGCTTGCATGGGAGTCACGCGCGCGCGGCCTGACTCGAGCTGCATCAAGTCGGCGAAGACATCGGCCATCCCCAGGACTTGGGCCTCAAGACAAATGCGGTCTCCCGGTAGCTGTTTCGGATAACCGTCTCCCGAAAAACGCTCGTGGTGCTCGGAGATCGCGCGCACGACTTTTTCAGAGACCACGAGACGGCGCGACTTGATCATGTTAACCGAATACTCGGGGTGCTGCTGATACACCATGCGTTCTTCTGGTGTCAGCTCATCCTCTTTCTTCTGCTGAATGTCAGGAGGCAGATCGGCAAGCCCGATATCATGGAGAAGACCCGCCATCGCGAGCTCCTCCGGCTTTCCGATACCTAAACCCAGAGAAAAGAGAGCGGCAAAGGTCGCCACGTTCGTCGAGTGAGAGTAGCTTCCGCCGGCTTCACCAGAGTGGCTCATGATTTTTTCGTACCATGAGTTTTTGCCGTCTTCGCCGACAACGTATGATTTGATGATCTCGTTGCAGTCTTTCACGAGCTCTTGGCCTTTCGAAAAATCCGTCGCCGAATCCGTCGAAAACATTTGGCTGAGCAGTTCACGAACAGCCTTTTGCTTTCTCTCTTTTCGTTCGGTGTCGCTCATCGGAGTGCCATCGAGTTTCTTAAGCTGATCTGCTGTGAATTTGTAAAACGCCGGCATCTGATCAGTCTTCACGTGAACCGATTGCATCTGGTGTTTTCTAAGACGGTCGCTTCGCTCTTTCGAGATCGCCTCGTTGGCTCCCGAGAAACGAACGTGTTTTCCGTTCATCGGTAGGTAAACGAAGACATCAAAAGTGAGCGTCGTGTCAGGAGCGATATCGATCAAACTCACCGAGCGGTACGATTTCGCAGGGCCTGCGTTCATCTCCGCCAAGCGAAGAGTGACGGCGTCTTTGAGGATCCCGTTTTCAATCGGCACCAAATAAGCGTCGTTGAAACCGTTCTTGACGAGAAGATCTCGTTTAAAGGTTTCTCGTTGAGAGGACAAAAAGTGAATCTGCGCATCTTGGTAGACGCTTCGGAGGAGCTGCGCCACCTCATTCGGTGGCAAATCTCCGGTCTCTGTACCGCAGAAAATGAATGCGGGCGCGGGATCGACGACGTTTTCCATCAATTGATCGGCATCGCAAGGTCGCTCGTGAATCGTCAGGTGCGAAACGCAGGCGCGCGCGCTTTCCAACTCTGTCTTATTCAAGCCCGTGCAAAGGATGGAGACGGTCGATTTCATGCTTAGCCTGCTTTCAATTTCGCATGGACGCTCTCAATTTGAGCGCCCAGCGTTTGGGCCGTAAACGGCTTGATCACATAGCCACTCACGCCGGCTTTCACGGCTTCTACGATTTGTTTTTGTTCGGCTTCGGCGGTGACCAGAATCAGCGGCGTTTTCGAGTATTTCTGCGAGCCACGAATTCGCTTCAAGAGTTCGACTCCGGTGCAATTGGGCATGTTCCAGTCAGAGATGATCAAACCGAAGGGCGTCGGCGATTCAGAGATCTTCGACCACGCGATCGCGCCGTCGGCGGCCTCGGTTAAATCCGTGAAACCCAATTCGCGACACGCTTTTGAAACGATCTTTCTCATAGTGAGCATGTCATCGACGATCAGGATTTTGGTAGCTGGGTCAAACATCGGTTGTCCTTTCAGGCGATCTTCTTCAAGCGGCGGCGCTGCTCGATCAATTTTTTAATTTCGGAATCTATGGCGTTCTTCACGTCAGTCTTTCCTTGGGAGACCAGAAAGTCGTCGAGGTCGGCGAACTGGTAGATCAAAAGATTGATCGACGAGTTAACCAGATGAACCAGGCGAAATCTTTCGACGGCGTTGCGTGCGATTTCGACGACATCTTTTTTGTGAAACGGCTTTTCGAGAACGGCATAAACGCCGTTGTTAATCGCTTCAAGGAGAACATCTTTGTCGGCGTGACCTGAAACGAACACGACCGGAAGATCTGGATGTTTTTCTTTGAGAGTCTTCAAAACATCGAGACCGTTCATCTCCGGCATCTGAATGTCGGTTAGCACAACCTCAGGTTTAAAAGTGGCAACATCGTTGATCGCTTGGAGAGGTGATGTGTAGGAGGCGACCTCGAAACCACGAGCTTGTAGAATTTCTTGCAGCAGTTCGATCAGGGCGGCGTCGTCATCGATGACGATGGCGCGTGCTTTCGGTTCGGTCTTCGGTGTCACCGATGGCGCGGCGACGACCGCCTTCATGGTCGGCTTTTCGTTCAGGTGTTTGAAGTCGACGACATCGCCTTCGAGAAGACGTCGGCCGGCATCGATCCCTTTTAAGAAGTGATCAACGTAGGACTTTTCCAGAACTTGTTTGGGCTTCTGCTCGACGAGCAGATTTTCGAGTTTGTGCATATGCTCTTGGAGAACGGTCATCTCCATCATTCCCGCAGCCCCTTTGATGCTATGAAAGGCGCGGAAGATAGCGTCGTACTCCGCGAAAAACGTGGAGCCTGCGTCGAGCGCAAGCAAGCTCTTCTCGGATTGATCGAGGAGCTCATT
>CAJYIL010000428.1 GCA_913774795.1 Pseudobdellovibrionaceae bacterium | reverse complement strand
CTTCGCTTAAATGCGAGCGTTACGAAATAAACTCCGCTTCTCGCATAGCCCATAACGTTCAGAATGTGCCCGAGGCAAAACTGGGCGTGCGTTTTCTTTTCCTCGTTTCGACCTAGATATCCACTCGTGAGCATGACGATGCTGCAGAAGAGCGACTGCCGCTGATCATACCAAAAGGCCGAAATGAACCATGTATACAAGAAGTGGTGGCGAACTTGTGATCCGAGCGCCCCACGACCTAGGAGGAACAGTTTTAAGAAAGTGATAAGACGCTCAACCGTCGACTGTTTCGCGCTCGATCGCTTCAGCTTCATTGCCAAATAAGCTTTTTCAATTCGGACGAGCTCTTTGAAGGCTAGGACAGTTAGCTGCGGGCAATCGATCAATTCGTATACATCTGACGCCTGTTTAAGATCGCCCTGTAGATGTAAGAGAAAAGCTTGAACAACCAACGACTCTTGGCGTGCTCCGAGCTCAATTCGAATTCGCTGAAGCGCGTTTAAGTCGAGATCACGCCAAGCTCTTGAAAATCTCGCATCGATTGTCACTCGGCCTCCAAACGAATTACATCCTCAGACCACTGCGGGAGCGATTGCGCTTTCGACGTGACCAAGCCCCGAAAGCCGATCTGGTCGCGGTGAAGAATCAAAATCTGACTTGGACCGTTAGTTGCCGTAACACCGAACGAGAGTGAATTTGAAGCACTACCGGCTTTGCCCAACAGCCTTGTCAGGTCGCCCCAGTAACTAACGACAAGATCCGCTTTCTGAAGAGGTGCGCGGGCGAGCAAGCGAATGCGCGTCTCAGGCGTTTTGTCGCGAAGGATCGCGCTCCACGTTCTATAGGCTTCGCACTCCCGAAGGGCACGGAAGCGCAAAGTCTGTTTCCAGTCGGCAGTTGATAACAACCTTTGCAACTCTTCCCTTTCGAAAATCGGGAAAGCGACCTGATTGCGTTGACCTTCTACGAGTGGGTCACCCGCTATCGAAACTGCCACCGCGATTCTTTCACACGATACAAATCGACGCTCGTTCAATAGATAGCTGAGAACTTGCTGAAAACGAGTGAGTGGACCTGATTCAAAACTCATACGTATGCTTACAGCATCTGGCGCACTGGTGAGATTCTCTGGCCCTGCAAACTCAACTAATGGTTGAGCCACATCCCTCAAAAACATTCTGCCGTCAGCCAAAGCATGGGGGGCGGTAAAGTCGATCTCTCCCCGTTTCGTGTGCAAACGGCCGTGAATCTTCCACGTCGCGAAGCCGTCGGCATGCATTGTACTGAAGAGGCTATCGAGCACCCGATTGCTCCACTGATGAAATGAAACGTGAGACAATCTCGGCAAGTTCCGTAGGTGCTTCAAGGTGAAGCATATGACCTGCCTTCGCGATCACTTCGACGTTCGAGTCTGAGAGGCAGCCGATCAGGTTAGAGTGTGGGAGCGGAAAAAGCTCGTCTTCCTCGCCCGCAATGACGAGGGACGGAATTTGTCGACATTGCTCATAAGTTGCGGCGCCATTGAAACCGCGGATAGATGAAAGTTGTTTAGAAAAATCGCGATGGGCTTGTTGGTTTTCTCCCGAAGCTCGGTAATGGAAGTAACTGTCGCGAACGTTGGGTCTAAATTTCTTCGTGCTCTTGCCAAAAGCGATATCTACAGCACTAGCCAATTCCTCTTTCGACCGAGCCGCTAACCAAGCTTTCTCGAGCTCCGCAGGAATAGCTTCAGCTTCACCAATCACATTCGGTGAAGTAGCCGCAACCGTCAGAGAGGCGACTTGGTGTGGTTTCATTGAAGCCATTGATGAAGCAATCATGCCTCCCATTGAGAGGCCGAAGAGATGAACTCGCCCTGATCCGTATTCACGCTCGATCTGCTGCCACTGGTGGTTCGCTTGATCTTCAATCGTCAGACCGCCCAAGGGGCGCGGACCATGACCGACACAAGGATTATCGAACATGTAAGTAAGCCTTGGGTCAAAGTCACGCGCGAGTTCGGCGTACTCATTTGATCTCATTGCCAAACCTGAAACCAGCACTAACGGCTTCACGAGAAACTCGGGACGTTAACGAGACGAGCTAAGTAATCAGTCGCTAGCGGCCGATCTAATAACAGATTAGTCGCTCCTGTCGATGGTAGCGCTACAGGGCAGGAAACTGGTTTTCCAGTAAGAGCGTCGACTGTTCGAATCTC
Organism: Pseudobdellovibrionaceae bacterium; assembly: GCA_913774795.1. GTDB lineage: Bacteria > Bdellovibrionota > Bdellovibrionia > Bdellovibrionales > JAMPXM01 > CAJYOV01. The sequence goes on along the minus strand of CAJYIL010000428.1, from coordinate 3,568 downwards.
CATCATACCGCTTGCTCGAACTTTGCCGTTTTTTGTTCCTGACAAAATGAGCCGCAAATCAAAACCCGATTGGTGGATTGAGTGAACCCATGAAGCGATCTCGCAGGTTTCTCCAAGGAAGGAAGGAGCGTGATAGCGAACATCCAGGCGCGAAACGAAGAATCCAACATTCATTGTCTTTGCAATTTGAATCGTCGAGACCTGTAACTGGTCCTCGACGGCTGTGATTCTGTGATTCACGAAGAATTCAGAGTAGCGGCTCGCGTTCAAGTGGGCGTAAGGATCTACCTGACTAAATTGGACGCGCTCAGTAGAAGTCACGACACGGCCGATAAACTCTTGGAGCGGGAGCTGCATCATACCGACGCCTTTTGAAAATGAGATTGCGAGTCTAAAAGACGGTCGACCGCTCGACTTTCGAGAAGCACGGAGCGAGTAATCATTTTATCTAAAGTCGATGGCTTCGCGATTCTCGGTTCGCCACCTATAAGGGCACTGTGAATTTCGTGATGGCCAACGGATCGACAAACTTGGTTCATGGCTTTGAGTAACTCAATACGCCGTGCCCGCGGCAACTTCTCTTGAATTTCATCTGGATCACAAATGCGGAGCATCGAGTGCCCCATCAAGAGGTGTCGCTTCTCGTCGTCTCGAACAGCGATGTCGTGGCAAGCGAATGGGCTTTCCTGCATCGCTTCGAGTCGCCACTCGCAGTAGGCTGCCGACGCAGCTTCCGTGATGATTTGGAACACGAAGACTTTTTCGGCCAACGACTTTTGACTCATCACGAGTTCGGAGTAGGAATTGGCGTAAAGCGATGCCCGGGTATCCAAACCGATTTTATCGGTAATTTGTTTGAACAAGCTGGTGTGCTCAGCTTCGTCATGGAGTTGAGCTCCCAGAAGGGCTCTCTGTTTCTTCGCGCCAGCAAGGGCTAACAAATTTTCGATAACCTCTTCACCCTTGGATTCGGCATGGAAATGCACGCTGTAATGCCAGCGGGCTTCATCTTTGAGAATACAGGTCTGCTGTGTTGTATCTGAGACAGAGTCCAACAAAATGGAATATTCGCGGCGAATCAAAGTCAGATCGAACCCCGTGCTAAGAAAAGCTGTTCGCGCGCCAGTGTTTCCATAAACGTGCCAGCGACGATCGAGTCAAATGCAGCAAGAATTCGACCGGCGAGCTGGCGCTGGTGTCGCAAAGTCGCCATTGCAAAAATGGCCTACAAATTTTCTAATCTCTTTGGAAACACGCCGGTTTGCGGCTAGCGTTTCAACCAAGAAAAGGACCCCAAATGACCTTCATCCTTAAACAGATCTTCAGCCTTGTGAATCTCCTGAATTCCGATACGGGCCACAACCAAATCGCGGCCGGCATTGCCTGCGGTTTAATCCTGGGCTTCGCCCCGGTTTTCAGCCTCCAAACCGTGCTCGTTTTTCTGCTGTTGTTCTTCTTCAGAATCCAGATCGGAGCGGCGTTTCTCGCATCGGCTGGTTTTAAGTTCATCGCATACCTGCTCGATCCTGTAAGCAACGCAGTCGGAATGTGGGCCCTCGAACTCGAAGCCCTCAAGCCGCTCTACACTGAGCTCTACAACATGCCGCTTGTTCCGCTGACCCGCTTCTACAATTCGATCGTCATGGGCGCCGGCATCATTAGCATCGTCCTCGCGATCCCGGTCTTCTTCATCAGCAAATCGCTCATCAAAACGTACCGCGTTCAAATCGTTGCGCGCTATCAGCGTACGAAGTTCTTCAAAGCACTCAAAGCGACGCCGATCTACGGATGGTACTCAAAATACAACGAGCTCTACGGGTAACCACATGACAACTGAACAAACACCACAGACACCCAAGCCAAAAAAACGCCAAGGCCCGATCCGCACCGGTGCGATCATCCCGACGTTCATCATCATCGCGCTCGTTTGGGCCTACTTCTTTTTCTTCTTCGACACCCACGCAAGACGAGCTCTCGAATACCTCGCAACTCAAGCCAACGGCGCGGAAGTGAACATCGCCGACGTTCGCACGAGCTTCTGGAACGCCAGCCTCAACATCGACGGCATCCAAGTCACCGACGGCTCCGCTCCGTCAAAAAACAAAATCCAGATCGGCGAAATGCGCTGGGCGATGCTCTGGGACGCTCTCCTGAGAGGCAAAATCGCGATCCAAGACGCCAGCATTCTCAATATCGCAATCGGAGTCACGCGAGCGAAGCCCGGCTACGTTCTCCCGCCAGATCCTCCGAACTCACAATCGGCTTTCGAGAAAGTGCGCAAAGCCGCGCTCGCGAAAGCGCAAGACGAATTCTCCCAGAACATTCTGGGCGATGCCGCGAGCATTCTCGGCGGAGCAAACCCGACCGATCAGCTCAACAACATCAAAGACTCGCTCAAATCCGCTGTGCGCGTGAAAGAGCTCGAAGCCGAGCTCAAGAAAAAACAGGCGGAGTGGAAAGACCGCATCGACAAACTTCCTCAGAAAAAAGATCTCGACGCTCTCGAGAAAAGAATCAAAGCGGTGAAAGTTGATCGCTTCAACAACCCGCTCGAGATCAAACAAAGCATCGACGAGATCACGTCGATCTACAACGAAACGAACACGAAGATTAACTTCGTCAAAGACACCGCGAACAATCTCAACAGCGACGTGAACACGTATAAGAATACGCTCACTGACTTGGACAAGATGGTCCGCCAAGACATCAAAGATCTTGAAGCGCGCCTCAAAATTCCTTCGCTCGATGTGAAGTCGCTCTCAAAGCAAGTGTTTGGTCCGCTCTTCTTGGGCAAAGTAAAACAGGCGGAGTATTACTACTCCAAAGCCCGCGAATACATGCCTCCGAAGAAGACGGCCGAAGAGAAGGCGGCCTACGCTCCGCCGAAGCCGCACGAGCGCGAGAAGGGGCGCAACTATGCGTTCGGAAAACCGCACGCCTACCCGCTCTTCTGGCTCAAGCACGCCAAGATCTCGAGCCAAGTGAACGCGAAAGCCGATTACTCGGGTGACGTCTCCGGAACAATCACGAACGCGACGAACGATCAGCCGCTCCTCGGTCTTCCGCTCGTTGCGCAGTTTAAAGGAGAATTCCCGAAACAAGAACTCCATGGCGTCGACGGAAAAATCACGATCGATCACACGCGCGAAGAGTCCGACGACAAGTTCGAGCTTCGGGTCGCGAGCTTCCCGGTGCTCGGTCAAAAACTCGTCGACTCTCCTGACGTGAAACTCGGATTCGACAAAGCGAAAACGAGCGCTTACTTCATCGCGCAACTCAAAGAAAAAGAGATTCGCATCGCACTCGAATCGCTCTTCCAGCGAGCGGCTCCTGCTGATATCCCGCAAGATCCGAAAGTGCAGCCGGCTCCCGCTCCGCTCGCACTCAACCAGATCAAATCGGCGAACGATCTCTTTGGCGATAAAGAGCAAATGGCTGCAAGAAAATCGACGGGCTTCCTTGAAGCCTCAGCGAAGTCGCCTGCGCTCAATGATCTTTTGAACGGCGCTCTCAGCGACATCCCAAAGGTCAGCCTGAATGCGCAAGTGCAAGGCCCATGGAACGCCCT
>CAJYIL010000427.1 GCA_913774795.1 Pseudobdellovibrionaceae bacterium | reverse complement strand
CCCGACGATGACGATGGATGCACCTACGTCGGCGCTAGTGGTCAGCGCTGTCGGTCGAAACGGTTCCTGCAGCTTGATCATGTCGAGCCGTTCGTAAAGGGAGGCTCGCATCAAGCATCAAACTTGCGGTGGATGTGCGGCGCACACAATCGGGCGCGAGCGTGAGGTCGAGCAATGATGATTCAACACCGCTTCACGCACGGCCAAAGCTCAGCAACGAGCGCTCCTCACAGACCGCGCACCAAAATCATTTCGCAGCGCAAGCGCTCGCCGACATCGAAACCCACGACGGGAGCGCTGAGCCTTCGGTCGAAACCGATGTGCAGTCAGGGCGAGTCTCGTCGGCGCCGTTGGAATCAGACGAGTCAGACGACGTTCGCGAGCGGATCGCCGAGAAGCCCAGGCTAAACGTCGATGAGCTCACCCACTTAAACGAAGCCGCGCGATAAGCGCCGGCTTGTTGCAAATCGATATCCGGGAATTTGAGCGAACCCGAGAGGCCTGGTTGCGGCCCGACGATCGCTTTAGCGACGACGTCATCCGGCAATTTCGATTTTTTCTTGTCGTAGCGTTTCGCATAAGCCGCGCCGTACTCCGACGTGATTTTCAACGAGGAGATCGACGTCGCGTACTTCAGCACGCCGCGCGAAACCGAAAGGTCGACGGTCGTCGCCGCCGTGCCCGCGGTTTCGACATAAACCCACCACGTTTTGTCGCGGTAAGATTGAATGTTCGACTTCAGAGGAATCGAAGACGACAGCGATGACGAGCCGGCGCGCCTCAATTTCAGCGAGCCCGGATTAAAAACGTTCAAGTAAAACGGGTAGTCCTCGGGGTAATGCCAAAGATCTTTCCACGCAAAGAGTTGTTTGATTCGCGAGTGCATAAGGTCGTGAAACGCCGGTACGTCCTGCAGATTGATTCGGTAGTAGCGATCTTGCGCCGCTAGGCGATTCGCAACGATGAATTCCAGAACATCGATGCCGCCGATCAACGCGGGCTCAGACGTCGACAGTGAGTCCAGCACGGATGACGAGGGTACGGGCAGAGCAGAACCTGGCACCGTCTTCGACGACGTGCGAAGAGTGAGATCGGCGACGACGCCTGTGGAAGCGGGGGCTAGTTGACCGACGACAAGTGTAACTGGCTCTTTCGATGCAGGATCTAAAACGAACGGCTCACGTAAGCGCACAAGTGTGGCGTCGATGCTCGATTGAAGATTGGCTGCGATGTACTGCTGGATGAAAGGCTTGAGATCGGCGGGATCACGCAAATAAGACGCGAGTCCATCACGAACGAGTGCATCTAAGCCAGAGGGGCCTTCGCATTTGAAGTCGTTGAACGTCCATGAACCCGGAGCCCAACTTAGGTCTAGTGTCGCCAACGAAGCGACCGGCGAGCCAGTTGCCCACGAGAGCCCAAACGTAGCCGCAGCGCTCGCAGATGCTTGATCGATCACGATTGGTCCGCAGACCGCATTCAGGTGAACGCGAACGACTACGCCGCCCACATTTCTTTCGATGACCTGATCGACGCTCACGGAGTTTAAGACAACGTGCGCTTTGGCACCAGTGACCGCGATCGTGGCGGCGCCTGGACCCATCTTCGCGCTATCAACTCTGACGGTCGCCGAGACATTTCCTCCCGACAAATTCCAGCGAATGTCTTCGCCTTCATACGGAACAGAAATCGTGCGCGCGTCGATCGGATTCGATGCTCCCGAACCGTCATCGCCCGCTCGATTGGCGATCGCTCTCAACCGCTCCTGAAGCAGCTTCCAAGGAACATGAAGTTGCGATTTGACCGAAGTGGTCGAAGATGTCTCGCGAGCAAAAGCGAGTTTTTGCCCCGGGCAAAGGACCATAAAACTGAAGAGTAGGAGAGAGGCCTTTGAGAAAATATGTGAAGATGTTTTCATAGTTCCACTCCGTGTGAGCCCGTCGATTGCAAGAGGTACAGGGCGATGCATTTGAAGCGCGAAAGCGGTGTCAGATCATCACCAGTTTCAGATTTTTCGACACAACTCGCACTCGTTTTTTTTGGGACGAAGCCGATGCAGGGAGGTGTCGTGGGGGGATTCAAAATGATCAAATGCCACAAACACGTCAAAGTTTTAAGCGCTCTCGGAACAACGCTTATCCTGGCATTCGTCATTTTCTGTGGGTTGCAACTCTCTCAACTGAGTACGCGGTACTCAATTAAGCAGTTCTACCCGAAGAATCACCCGATCCTTGATCTCGAAAACGGAATCCAGAAACGATTCTCACTCGACACGACCCCGAACTTCCTCGTCGTCGTGCATTCAACAAACAAGACGTGGTTGGAGCAAGAGAATCTTTCTAAACTGAAATCTCTTACAGAAGAAATCGCAACTGGCAGCAATGTCGCGAAGACGACATCGTTGGGAACTATCGAGATCGCCGTGAACAACGGCGCCGAGCTTCACGTCGGCACGTTGAGCGAAACGGTGCCGTCAGGAAAATGGGCGAAAACGCTCGAAAACTATCCCCTTTTGAAACCAACACTCATCTCAGATGATTTGAAAGCGGCGATGATTGTCATCGAACCGAAAAGTGTCGAGACAGAAGACCTTCTCAAAACGAGAGACGAGCTTTTGGCAAAAGTCTCTCAGCTCCCGGCCGGTTTTACGGGCGAAGTCTCGGGCATTCCCGCGATGCAGATTCAATTAGGCCAAAAGCTTCAAAAAGAAGTGGGCGATTTCTTCGCGCTCGCCCTCGTCATCTTTATCCTGATGTTCGCGGCCTTCTATCGCGGCTTTTCGCCCGTCGTCTTTGCGACGATCGGTCTCGTTGCGTGTAACACCGTGGTTGTCGGCGGTCTCGCGAAGTTCGGAGTTCCATTCACGGTTCTCTTATCGACTCTTCCGGTCATCGTCTCGATCGCTTTCATGTCGATCACGGTCCATACCCTCTACCTTTGGGCCGACAAACTTCACGATGCCGGCACGAAAGCACTGGATCCGGTCTATCGTTGGCGTTTAAGCATCGCGACTCTCAAAGAGATGTTCCTCGCGAACCTCTTGGGCTCGGCAACGACCGCCATTGGTTTCGTGATGCTTGCAACAGCTGCTATTCCGGCGATCCGTAACTTTGCGATTGTCGTCGCGGTTTCGGTTTTCGTCACCTTCGCGGTCACCCAGTGTCTTCTCTTCGTGGGCATGGCTTGGGTTCGCCCCGTTCAGCGTTCATGGCTCCGCGCTCGCGCTTACTGGACGATCGCGATCACCCGCAAAGCGATGCCGGTCGTGATCTCTATCGGTATCGTTGCGGTCATGATGGCGGCGGTCGCATCGAAGATGTCGTTCTCCGCGCCACTGTTCGATGACTTGCCTAAACACGATGACGTTCGCACGAGCATGCTCGAAATCGACTCGCGATTCGGCGGCACGGTCTCGCTCGATTTCGTCGTTGATACCAAAACCGAGAAAGCCTTCAACCAGCCCGAAACTCTCAAGCAGCTTCGTCTCGCGATCTCGGAGATTCGCGCGATCGACGGCGTCGGGACAGCGCTGAGTGTTGCCGATTTCTTCCCGGGCGAGATTCCGGCGAATGAGCAAGCAGTGGCGGAGAATTACTTTCTTTATTCGATGTCGCAAGCCAACCCGATGCGCAACTTCATTGATGCGGAATTGCGTCGCGCGCGTGTTGCGATTCGCCTGAGAGATATGCCGTCTGACCGCGTCGATGTCGTTCGCGAAACGATTCGCTCGATTTTCGCAAAAGACGTCCCTCAGGCTTCGACGACCGAGACGGGTGTGGCCGTCACGGGTCATACCGTCAACCGTGAAGTCGCGCGCGAGCTTGTATTCGGCTTCTGGCAATCGCTCGTCGTCATCGGGGTCCTCTTGGTTTTCGTCTTCAGATCACTCCGCTGGGCGTTGATCGCATGTCTTCCGAATTTGATTCCTCCGGCGATTTTGGCGGGCGCGCTCGCGATTACGCAAACTCCCGTGAAGCCGTCGGTTGCGCTGATCTTCTCGATTGCGCTCGGTCTTGCGTTTAACAACACCGTTTACCTGCTCACGCGTCTTCGTCGCATGCAGCAAGAGAAGAATTTGTCATTCTTGCCTCTTCGCCGCACGTTGTTGGAAGAAGGCAACCCGTGTTTGTCAGAAAGCATTTTGATGTTTGCAGGATTTCTGATCTTCTTAGCGTCTGATTTTCAACTCAATCAGACACTGGGAGCGTACATGACACTTTCGATCGTTGCAGGAGCCTTGGCCGACCTCGTTTTCTTGCCGGCTATCTTGAAGCTTTTCCCGCGAGCCCTTGTAGCGAACAATCCGGTCATCGCCCTCGAACCGAAGCCGAAGATGTCGGCGAAAGAAAAATCGGCGATCGCAGCCTCCGTCGTTCTCTGTTTGGGGATCTTGTTCGGCGCACAGAAAGCCGGTGCGGTTGATGAAGCGACGACCGTTCTTCAGGCGATTCGTAAAAACATCGAGTCGAAGACCGATGAAGCCAAAGTCGTGTTGAAAACGACCGAGCCGAACGGGGACGTCTCGCCACGCGAAATTCGCCTGCGCTCGATGCGTGATGATCAAGGTTACCGCGCGATGGTTCGCATCGAAGCTCCGGCCGATATCAAAGGCACCTCGCTGCTCGCAGAAGTCAAAGGCGGCAATCAGGATCAGTGGCTTTATCTCCCGTCGACAAAGCAAGTTCGCCGCGTGGTGAGCGGCAAGAAATCGGCCGGCGTTCTGGGCTCCGAGCTGTCACCCGAAGATTTAAATGCCGATGCACTAAGAAATGCGAAAGCAAAGCTCACGAAAAAAGATGCGAAGAACGAATGGATCGAGGTCACTCCGGATCAATCGGCGAGCGAATACTCGCGTGTGGTGATCACGGTCGATGCCGCGAAGAAAGTTCCATTGTTCATGGAATACTATGTCGGCGACCACCTGAAGAAGAAGGTGACGTTCTCAGATTACACCACCGTCAGCGGAGTGCAGCGCGCTCAGAAACTGACCGTCGAGAATCTTGACAGCAAGCGCTCGACTGAGGTGACGTTGAGTGATCTCAAGGTAAACGCGAACATCAATGCTGATGATCTCTCGGTTGCCGCATTGAAAAAAGGCCGCTGATCGTTCAGTGCCGATCCCACATAGGGCGTGCCTTTAAAAAAGGACGCCCATGTCACTCCCAGCTCGCGGTTACGCCGCCATCGATCCGAAAAAACCTCTTGAGCCTTATTCGTTCGTTCGCCGCGATCCTCGCGCAAACGATGTCGTCATCGAAATTAAATTTTGCGGCATCTGTCACTCTGATATTCACCAGGCTCGCGATGAATGGGGCGGTTCGCGCTTTCCCATGGTTCCGGGTCACGAAATCGCGGGTGTCGTAACCAAAATCGGTGCAGGCGTTAAGAAGTTCAAAGTCGGCGATCACGTCGGAGTCGGTTGTATGGTCGACTCATGTCTGGCGTGCGAGAACTGCAAACGGCATCTCGAGCAGTACTGTTTAAAGGGATTCACCGGCACCTACAACGGTCAAGAGCGCGACGGCTCGGGCCTTACGCAAGGTGGGTATTCGAATCAAATCGTCGTTCGCGAAGAATTTGTCCTCAAAATTCCGGCGAACTTGCCACTCGACGGGGCTGCTCCGTTGCTCTGCGCGGGCATCACGCTTTATTCGCCTCTTTCACACTGGAAGGCAGGCCCAGGTAAACGGGTCGCGATTGTCGGACTCGGCGGGCTCGGGCACATGGGAGTCAAGATTGCGCACGCAATGGGCGCTGAAGTGACGGTCCTCTCGCACTCGATGCGAAAAAAAGACGATGCACGACGCTTGGGTGCCGATCACTTTTTCGCGACGAGCGATGAGAACACATACGCTCAGCTCCGGGGCCATTTCGATCTGATCATCAACACGGTTTCGGCGGCGCAAGACTGGAACAGTCTCATGTCGCTTCTTCGCACCGATGGCGCATTGGTCGTTGTCGGGATCCCCGAAGAGCAAGTTCCGGTCGGCGCGTTTAGCATGATCCGCGGGCGAATTTCGCTCGCGGGCTCGCTCATTGGCGGCATTCAAGAAACGCAAGAGATGTTGGATTTCTGTGGCCGACACGGCATCGTCTCGGAGATCGAGAAAGTTGCCATGAAAGATGTCAACGCAGCTTTTGAGCGCGTCGTGAAGAGCGACGTCCGCTACCGCTTCGTCATCGACATGGCGACGCTCTGATGAGTTAGTACCGATATTTAACTTCGATCTTTGTTCCCGCGGGCGGAGCAGGATCGAAAATGATCCGTGAGCCTTCAATTGACCACGTAGATTTGAAGACCGGATCAAACGTCACTTCGACCGAATCGTCTTTTGGGGCTGCGTGAAGTTCAAATGACGAAACAAGTTTACGCACTTCTTTCGAGATCGCCGCGAGATCCTTCGCGTAGTCGGTGTCGCAAATCGAGTTCACCGTGCCGCCGGTCAACGAAGACAGCGCGGCCGCGCGAACGCCGTAAGCCGCCGACTTGACCGCGGCCGTTTGCGAGTTTTGCTCAGCGCGACACTTTGCATCGCCCGGCATGATGACGAGCGAGTGAACGGCAAACCGTTTTGTTGCTCCAAAAACCGATTCGAAATGTTTGACGACATGGGGCGCCGATGTCGCCTGACTCGAAGTGCCGTCGCTCATTTCGTCTTCATCCGACAAAATGACCGAGACGAAATCAACGCCTGGGCGGAAGAACGCTTTGTTCGCGGTCGAGGCCTGATCCATCGCGAGCTCGATTGCGCGCAGAGGCTGTTCGTTGCCTGACGGACAATCGTTTCGGCTTTGGCAGTCGATGGTCTCGGGACGAGGGACGGTCTCCCGAAAAATTTGTTCCGCGCGCGGGGTGCTTGGGGTGAGAACACGTGAAGCCGTGCCGATCCACGGCAGTATGCGGCCGCCTTGATTCCATTTCGCAGACTCGACGTCGGTCGTCGTCATCGCGATTCGATAGTCGATCCCCCGAAGTTCGCTCACGAACGAGTTGAATCGCTCACCCATCTTGCGCTGCTCAGGATCCATCGATGCCGAGTTGTCGTTCACGATGAGGATATCCACCTTGTTCGCCGTCGACTCTTGAACGAAGTTTTCGGTGGCCGTTTGCAGAGAAGGCGCCTGGACCGGATTACCGAGCGATCCGTTCGGAAGAGAGTTGGTCAACTCCTTCCACTTCGCAGGTGCGCATGCACCGTTGATCAAAACCAAAACACCGAGTCCGAAAAAAAGTTTGTTTCTGTTTTGCATTCCCCAATGCTCTCAAAAACAGCCGCTGAAGGGTAGGGCTGGCCCGCCTGACGTCTGTACCGTTCGAGATTTCATCATGAACACACCACATGCTGCACCGACCGTGCGTGGTAGAGTCGTCTAATGAAAACTGCACTCGTCTTAAGTCTTTTTCTCACATGGCAGTCTCTGGCGGCTCAAGGTTCTGAACTCTTCGCGAAGGGCCCGGAGACATTTCAAATTCAAAATCAAAAAGGCCAGACACCGACCTTTCGGGTCTTGAGCGATACGATGACCAAGCAGGCTCTGGCGATGGCGGCGATCGGTATGATCAATGCCCAGGATGAAGTGCAGCCGAAACTTCCCCTCACTCAATATCTGGATCTCAAATTTCAAACGGTCACGCTCACTCCAGAAGGCGCCGACAAGCTTCGAATGAAATTGAAGCTGAGCGGGTACCCGGTTGATCTTGAGCAAACGATCAGCAAAAAAGAATTGCTCAGCGGTCAACCCATTGAGGTGAGGTATCCAAGAACCGAATCTGATGTGGCGATGTACTCTGTCGAATCCCAAGGCCACCTGC
>CAJYIL010000426.1 GCA_913774795.1 Pseudobdellovibrionaceae bacterium | reverse complement strand
AACATCGCGGGAAAACTTCCTCCGGGATTACCTCGAAGATCGATGACGATATTTTTATAACTCGAAAACTGAGAGGCCAGCTGGAGCCACGGATCTTTCTCGAAATACGTCGGAAGAAACAGCTCTTCTTCGTATTCCCTCGTTTCTTCCGACGTATTTCGAGAAAGATCCGTGGCTCCAGCTGGCCTCTCAGTTTTCGAGTTATAAAAATATCGTCATCGATCTTCGGGGTAATCCCGGAGGAAGTTTTCCCGCGATGTTACGAGCTCTTTCGCCGTTTATGTGTCAACCGCGCGAAGTCGGCCGAATCTGGCGACAAAAGCGAGCGGGGTCAAAACCTCCGCAGGAACTTCACGATGACCTCAGCGCCGACGCGCAGCTCGAGCAAGTGACGGCGTCGGACGAAGTGATCTTAAAGACGTTCGACGGCTACGGATGTTTCCGAGGAAAGACTCTCGTGCTCGTCGACCAAAACACGTCGAGCGTGTCTGAAATTTTCGCGCACGCGATGCCTCGTGTTTGGGGACTTCTCACCGCAGGGCAAGTCGTGATGGCGAGATGGTTCTCGATCTCATCTCTTGGAGGCGGTGACTACGCGATGTCGATTCCAATTGCGGGCTTTCGTGCGCCCAATGGCGACGAGATCGAACGACAAGGCGTCAGGCCCTCGAAAGTTCTCACTTACGATTTGAAACAAGCTTTAAAAGGTGTAGACAACTGGGTCTCTGAAGCCCGCGTCTCGTTTTGAAACACTCAATAATTTCGTGTGTCTAGTGACACGCACGCGTCAATTCTCTCGACAATCAAAACCACTCATCTCGCACGTCTCGCAAGTGAAGGCGGCACGAAGTTAGCACTGAATTTCATCCGTGAGACTGTCGATAAGTCTTACGTCAGGGGGCTTCGAATGTCTAAGCAGGTGAACAACAAGAACAATGTGATCGATATGACCGAGCGCATGGAAACTCCGGATGCCCGTGAGCGGTTGAAGCATCTCAAAGTGAGATTCGATCTCGAGCACGCGAAGATCGCGCTTTCGACGTCGCTCCTTTCCGTGGTCGTCTTGGTGACGCTCGCCAACCGCAATCTGATGAACAACGCTCCGACAGAAATGAAAGCGTCGCGCGGGATCGCATCGGTCTCGACCGGAACAAGCGAAATTGAAGACTCACTCGTTCGCAGCCTCGCGAAACACGAACTCGACTCAAACTCGATGGGTCGTCAGCCATCGTCGATCGAAGCATTGGCGTTTGGTCAACTCGAAGGCAAATACGCCGTTCGAATGGCGAACGGCAAACTTGCAGAACTCGAATTCTCGGATGTCACGTCCCAAGGCGATCGCCCGAAGCACATCGATGACCGAATCGGTTTCTTGGATTCACACCGCGATCTCTTGCCAGTCGCGTTCGACAAATCGATCAAGATCGACTCCCAAGCGCAAGGTGAGTCGACAATCGAAACGTACCAGTTGATCAACGAAGTTTCGCGTCCGGTCGCGAGCGTCGAGTTCAAGCTCGATGCAGCCGGCCGCTTACTCTCGATGAGAGTCGCCCAGCTCACGGTCGCCGCGAAGTAATCTAATCCAACGTCTAGGCCTGATTGCTGTCGGCCGGCTCCCTTGAAAAGGGCAGCTGGCCGATAAGCTTTTATGGTCATTGACGATACTCCACTCACGCCGCCACCGGCTGTGGAACCACCTTCATCTCCCGCGCTCGAAGATCGCCTGGCGACGCCGATGGATCGCATGGCCGCCGCTGTCGCAGACTTCATCCTTGTTTCGCCCGTTGCCGCGTTGGTGATGTCGCCGTTTCGTCGAATGGCGCAAGAGGCGCAGCTCCAGGGGAGCGATGAGAAGTGGTTCATCGCGACGATCTCCGGCCTTGGCGCGGGTCTGCTTCTCGTTATCGCGTATCAAGTTTTCTTTTTAATTAAATGGCGTGCGACTCCGGGCAAAAGACTCTTGGGTCTCTCGGTTGAGTCTCTATGGCAGGACGAAGGCTCGCCGATGCGCGCTCAAGCGGCGTTCGTTCGATCGATCGCTTGGTGTGCCGAAGCAGCGCTCGCAGGTTTTCCGTGGATTTCGGTTGTCGGTAATGAGCGTCGTCGGCCGTTTCACGATCGCCTCGCGGATACAATCGTGCTTTCGAAAAAGCGGAGCATGGGGCCTCCCGGCGTTCACGAGATTTCACTCGCGAGCGGGTTGGTTGCGGCGTTTTTTACTTCGGCGCTGATCGTCGTCGGACTTCAGATCGGAACGAAGGGCTCGATGAAGTCGGTGCTTGATGATGCTTCGGAATCGTCAGTCGCGGGTGCTTGCGAGCAAGTCGACCGCGCGGAAAAAGAATGGGTGGCGGGCCTCGGTGAGACTAAACCGACTCGCATGAGCGTAGCACTGACTCTCTATCAAGCCGAAGCGATCGACGACGACTGCTTGAAGCTTGAAGCCGATTCAGCGCTCTGGAGAGGCGGGCAAAAAGATCTCGCCTACTTTGCACGTGGACTAGCTGAGAAAAACGATGACGAGCTTTCGCAGTCCTATCTCGAGAAGGCCTGCAGCGGACAAACCGAGTCGGACGTTTGCAAATCGATCGCACTTCTCAACACCACGGATTTAACCGAGGATGCGGTCGAAGCAAAAGCAGCGCAAGTGCAGCGCGACAACGACGTCCTCGCTTTAATTTCGTCGCTGACTCCCAAGTCAGAACCCTTCTTGCGAATCTTGTCGATTCGCGAACTCATCACTCGTCGCCAGCCGGCCCGCGCGCTGGAGTTGATTGATGGTTTTCAAGCTAGCTCGAAAGAACTTTCATTTTTCCTTTCAAGCGAAC